>CAMDHY010000044.1 GCA_945898215.1 Pseudoxanthobacter soli DSM 19599
CGCCCCCACCGGCCGGCTGCGCCGGCCACCTCCCCCCCGACGGGGGAGGAAAAGGTCCACGCCTCCGCCTCCAGCCGCTCGGGCGGCAGCGAGCGGCCGACCTTCACCGAGCGGATGGCGAAGTTCGAGCGGATGTCCTCGATGACGCCGATGGTGAGACGCTTGCCGGTCAGCACGCGCTCGTAGGCCTCGAGGTCGGGCACACTACCGCGGCGAGGAAGTCCGCCAGACCGGAGACCATGTGGCAAGCGACGACCTCGGGGATCGCCACGAGCCGTTCCGGCGCGAAAAGAGGGAAACGGCGAGCATCGCCGCCGAAGCTCCGGGAGACATCCATGTCCCGCATCGCCGTCCTCGCCCCCAACACCACGGCCCCCGCAGCCGCCTCCAAGCCGGCGCTTGCTGCCGCGAGACTCCTCGCCATTCCCGTGCTCGGCGAGATCCCGAGCGCCGCGTCGCTCGTCGGCACCGCGCTGACACTCGCCGGCGTGGTGCTGGCGAGCAGCGTCCTCGCCAGGGGCCGCAGGAGGTAGGCGGCACTACGCCTCTGCCCCGCCCTTGGCGATCTCGAAGATGAAGCGGTCGCCCTCCCGGCGCTGTGACACGAGGACGTGGCCGTCCTCGCGGACGAGGTTCGGGATATCGAGGCCGGCGAGCGGGTCGGTGGCGATCACCGTCAGGCGCCCGCCGGCGGTCAGCTTCGCCAGCGCCTTGCGGGCGAGCAGCACCGGCATCGGGCAGTGGAGGCCGATCGCGTCGACGGTCGCCACGCCGGCCGATGCCTCTACGGTGGCCTCCGGTGCGGTGGCCTCCTCGCCCGCCGTCCCCACGTCCCCAGGCCCCCGCCCCGTCGTCTCGCCGCTCGCCATCGCCTGCCACCCCGACTAAGTTTCCCGCAACAGTGCGCGCGGCGGCTCGGCCGAGGCCCGCGCGCCGTACAATGCGGCCGGCGCCGAGCCAAGGGCCAGAGACGTCCAGGCGCGCCGCAGCGGGGAGAAGACGGGATGGGTTTCGGCGTCCGCGTGCGCAGCGAGTTCGCCTACCTTTCGGGGGCGCTCAGGGCGCTGCGGCGCACGGGCAAGATCCGCCGCGCACCGAACCGGACCTGGCCGGACGCGGTGGAGGATCTCGCCCGTCGCTACGGCGACCGGCCGGCGCTGATCTCCGAACGCGAGACGCTGAGCTATCGCGACTACGACGAGCGCGCCAACCGCTACGCCCGCTTCTTCCGGGCGCAGGGGATCGGCAAGGGCGACTGCGTCGCGCTGATGATGCCGAACCGGCCGGAGTATCTCGCCGTCTGGCTCGGCGTCGCCCGCGCCGGCGGGGTGACGGCGCTGCTCAACACCCACCAGCGTGGCACGGCGCTGGCCCACTCCGTCGCCATCGTCGCGCCGAAGCTCGCGATCGTCGACTCAGCCCTGATCGAGGCCTGGGACAGCGCCGCCGAGCCGCTCGCCGAACAAGGCGCGCCGCCGCTTCCGGCCTTCGTGCACGGCGAGGCGGGCGAGCGGCCGCGGGTGGACCGGCTCATCGAGGCGCTGCCTGGGGGCCCGCTCTCGCCGGCCGAGCGCACGCCGCTCACCATCGAGGACCGCTGCCTCTACATCTATACGAGCGGCACCACCGGCCTGCCGAAGGCCGCCAACATCAACCACTACCGCGTGCAGGCGATCATGGCGGCCTTCGCCGCCGCGACGAACGCCACCGCGGCCGACCGCATCTACGTCTGCCTGCCGCTCTACCACTCCGCCGGCGGCGTGCTCGCGGTCGGCATCGCGCTCACCACCGGCGGCTCGGCGGTGATCGCCGAGCGCTTCTCGGCGAGCCGCTTTTGGGACGACGTCGTCGACTACGACTGCACCATGGTGCAGTACATCGGCGAGCTCTGCCGCTACCTGCTGAACAGTCCGCCGCATCCGAAGGAGCGCGCGCACGGCCTCAGGATCATCGACGGCAACGGGCTCAGGCCCGATGTCTGGCGGCCATTCCAGCGCCGCTTCGCCATCCCGCGCATCCTCGAATGGTATGCCGCGACCGAGGGCAACGCGCTGCTCCTCAACTTCGACGAGACGGTGGGTGCCGTCGGCCGGCTGCCGTGGTGGGCGAAGTTCCGCTTCCCGCTCGAGGTGGTGCGCTTCGACGAGGCGACCGAGCAGCCGGTGCGCGGACCAGACGGGCGCTGCATCAAGTGCGCGCCGGGCGAGGTCGGCGAGCTCGTCTCGCAGATCCTCGACGACCCGAAGAAGCCGGCGCAGCGCTTCGAGGGCTATGCCGACCGGGCCGCGACCTCGAAGAAGATCGTCATGGATGCCTTTCGCCCGGGCGACCGCTGGTTTCGCACCGGCGACCTGATGCGCCGTGACCGCAACGGCTACTTCACCTTCGTCGACCGTATCGGCGACACCTTTCGCCGCCGTGGCGAGAACGTCTCGACCGTCGAGGTGGCCGCCCTGCTCGGGGTGGTGCCGGGCGTCACCGCCGCCACCGTCTACGGCGTCGAGATGCCCGGCGAGGAGGGCAAGGCCGGCATGGCGGCGCTCGTCGTCGCCCCGCCGTTCTCGCTCGAGGATTTCGCCCGTGCCGTCGAGGCGGGGCTGCCCGACTATGCCTGGCCGGTGTTCCTCCGCCTCTGCCCGGCACTGCCGGAGACGGGCACCCACAAGCTGACCAAGCTCGCGCTGATGCACGAGGGCTTCGACCCCGCCGTCGTCGACGATCCTCTTTTCATGCGCGTCGACGGCGCTTACGTCCCCCTCGATGCGGCGCGCTTCTCCACCCTCGGTGTGCGCCACCCGCCGGCCCGAGAAGGAACGCCATGACCCGCGACCAGACCGACGCCTCGATCGACGTGCTGGAGTTCTGGTGGAAGGCGGGGCCTGAGAAGTGGTTCGCCGGCGGCGACGCCTTCGACGACGCCTGCCGGGGCTTCCGTCATCTCACCGAGGCGGCGGCGGCGGGACAGCTCGACATCTGGGCTGCGGCGCCGCACTCCGCGCTGGCGCTGGTGCTCGTCACGGACCAGTTTCCCCGCAACATCTATCGCGGCACCGAGCGGGCCTTCGCCACCGACGCCAAGGCGCTTTCGGTCGCGACTGCGGCAGTCGACCGCGGCTTCGACCGGGCCTTCCCGGTGGAGGCTCGCAAGTTCTTCTACCTGCCGTTCATGCACAGCGAGGACATCGTCGCCCAGGAGCGCGGCCTCGACCTCTACCGCGCGCTCGGTGACCAGGACGGCTACTACTACATGCTGATCCACTTCGACGTGATCCGCCGCTTCGCCCGCTTCCCGCATCGCAACGCCATGCTCGGCCGCCAGACGACGGTGGCGGAGGCCGCCTATCTCGCGAGCGGCGGCTTCTCCGGCTGAACACGGCGGCCATCTTCGGCCGGTGGCGAAAGGTGGCGAAACGCACGACGCCCCGCCGGCGGGGGAGCCGACGGGGCGCGGGCTGCCGGCCCGGGGGGAGAGGCCCTCAGGCGGCGCAATCTTCGCCGACGACGCGCAGCCGGCGCCGCACGAAGCCGCGGGCGGCCGCTTCGGCGTGGGCGGCCTCCTCGGCGCGCAGGCCGGCGAGGCGCTCGGCGGCCTGCGCCTTGTTGGCGGCCCGGCGCTCGACGGCGAGGATGCGCATGCGCACCGTCGGGTCGGCGCCCATCGGCTCGATGATCGAGGCGTGGACGTCGCCGCGCGTCAGGCCGATATCCTTCAGCATCCGCTCGTCGAAGTGCATCATTTCCAGCGCCGTGCGGCGGTTGAGATAGCCGCGCACGAGGGTGACCGTCCAGTTCGACACCGAGAAAGCCGCCACGCGGAGCCCGCGGGCGAAGGCGGAGAGCCGGCGCACGGAACGGGTGGTGGTGGAGGGAGCGAACATCGGACTGACTCCTCGAAATGCGCCGGCCGATCCGGCGTGGGATGGGTATCGCTCCGACTGATTGATGAATCCAACGAATGTTTGTAATCTGAGACATCGGTAGCCGTGATGAATGGGAGGCCCCGTGGCCACCGTCCTCGATCTCGACCAACTCCGCAGCTTCGTGGCGATCGCCGAAAGCGGCAGCTTCACCCGCGCCGGCGACGTCGTGCACAAGACGCAGTCGGCCGTCTCCATGCAGATGCGGCGGCTGGAGGAGCGGATCGGCAAGCCGATCTTCGAGCGTGACGGCCGCCAGTCGAGGCTGACGGAGGAGGGCGAGCGGCTGCTCAACTACGCCCGCCGCCTGATCAAGCTGAACGACGAGACGCTCGCCGCCTTCAACGACACCGAACTCAGCGGTCGCGTCCGCCTCGGCACACCGGACGACTACGCTGACCGCTTCCTGCCGGAGATCCTCGCCCGCTTCGCCCGTTCGAACCCGCGCGTCGAGGTGACGGTGGTTTGCGAGCCGACGCTGATGCTGCTCGACTGCCTCCGGGCGAACGACCTCGACGTCGCCATCATCACCAATTGCGCCGCGGTCGGCCGGATCGGCGGCGCCGTCATCCGCCGCGAGCCACTGCTGTGGGTTACTTCCGCACGCCACTGCGCCCATGAGGAGACGCCGCTGCCGCTCGCCCTCGGCCGGCCGACCTGCGACTGGCGGCAGGCGGCGGTGAGCGGCCTCGACGGCCTCGGCCGCCAGCACCGGCTGCTCTATTCGAGCTGGAGCTCGGCCGCCGTCGGCGCCGCCGTGATGGCCGGGCTCGCCGTGTCGGTACTGCCTGAATCGGCGCTCAGGCCCGGCATGCGCGTGCTGTCGGAGACGGACGGCTTCCCGCGCCTGCCCTTCGTCGAGATCGGACTGGTCCGCTCTCCCCACCACGCGACGCCCCTGGTCGACGCCCTCGTCGACCACATCGTCTCCTCCCTCGACAACCTGTCGGTGCCGATAGTGGCCGAGTAGCGGCGACGGCCCGGCCGCGCCTCAGCGCCGCTCGCGCTGGGTGGCGAGGCGGCCCTTGCGAACGGCGCGGATCGACGTGCCGAAGTGGCCCGAGAAGGCGCGCGACAGCGTCGCGGTGGAGGCGAAGCCGGTGCGCGTGGCGATCTCGGCCGCCGACAGCGCCGTCTCCTCGACCAGCGAGCGGGCGATGCCGAGCCGCACCATCTGGTAATATTTTGCCGGCGAAACACCCAGTTCCCGCGAGAAAAGACGCTCCAGCGTGCGCAGGGACGTTGCCGCCGCATCGGCGATGCGGGCGAGCGGCAGGGGCGCGGCGGCGGTGCGCCGCATCTCGGCGATCGCCCGCTCGAGTTGCGGGGCTCGGCGGGCGAACGGCAGCGAAAGGCCACCCCGCCGGCCATCGCGGCCGGCTGGCGCGACGTCATAGACGAACATGTTGGTGACGCCGAAGGCGAGGGCCTCGCCACCGCGCTCGCGCACGAGGCGCAGCATCAGTTCCATCACGGTGGTGGCCCCACCGGCGCTCATGCGATCGCCGTCGAGGACGGTGCGGTCGGGCAGGACCGT
Source organism: Pseudoxanthobacter soli DSM 19599 (assembly GCA_945898215.1). Lineage (GTDB taxonomy): Bacteria > Pseudomonadota > Alphaproteobacteria > Rhizobiales > Segnochrobactraceae > CAMDHY01. The sequence goes on from CAMDHY010000044.1 coordinate 5,455, forward strand.
CACAGTGGGGAAGGCCTCGGCGAAGTTGTCGAGCTCCTGCCAGTGCACGGTAGCGCGCCGGCCGGCGAGCAACCCGGCCGCCGCGAGGAGCCAGGCGCCGACATCGAGGCCGGCGAGCACCGGCGTGCGACGGGCGAGGCGGCGCAGCGCCGACAGCACCGGCGGCACCGCGAACGTGCGGGCGTCGTAGCCGGCGACGACGAACAGCGCGTCGAGCGGCGGCGCCGTCGCGGCCGTCGCATCCGGGGCGATGGCGATGCGGCTCGAGCTCAGCGCCGACCGCCCGTCGACCGTCAGCAGCACGTGCTCGAACAGCCGCCGGCCGGAGAGGGCATTGGCGGCGCGCAACGGCTCGACGGCGCTGGCGAGCACCATGTTGGAGAAGCCGTCGAAGAGGAGGAAGCCGCAAACGGTCGGCTCGGCTTGCGCGGCGGGGGCGGCTGGCGACATGGGGAGACTCTTTGGCGGATCACGCAAACTTTGATCCTGCCCGACGGCGCACTCTCGGGGAAGCGGGAGGAGCCCATGAACACCGACGTCTTCATCACCTGCGCCGTCACCGGCGCCGGCGCCACCACCGACAAGAGCGCCAAGGTGCCGGTGACGCCGGCCGAGATCGCCGACGCCTGCATCGAGGCGGCGAAGGCTGGGGCGGCGATCGCCCACGCCCATGTGCGCGACCCGGCGACCGGCCGCGGCGCCCGCGACCCGGCGCTCTACCGCGAGGTGGTGGCGCGGGTGCGCGACAGTGGCGTCGACGTGGTGCTGAACCTCACTGCCGGCATGGGCGGCGACCTCGTCATCGGCTCGGCCGAGAAGCCGCTGCCGCTCAACCCGGACGCCACCGACATGGTCGGCGCCGAGGAGCGCCTCGCCCACGTCACCGAACTCCTGCCGGAGATCTGCACCCTCGATTGCGGCACGATGAACTTCGCCGAGGGTGACTACGTGATGACCAACACGCCCTCGACGCTGCGGGCGATGGCGAAGCGCGTGCAGGCGCTGGGCGTCCGGCCGGAGATCGAGGTGTTCGACACCGGCCACCTCGTCTTCGCCAAGCAACTCGTCCGCGAGGGGCTGATCGACGATCCGGTGATGATCCAGCTCTGCATGGGCATCCCCTATGGCGCCCCGGACGACCTCGCCTCGCTCAACGCCCTGGTCGCCAACATCCCTGCCGGCTGGGTCTATTCGGCCTTCTCGATCGGTCGGATGCAGCTTCCCTACGTGGCGATGGCGGCGCTCGCCGGCGGCAACGTCCGCGTCGGGCTCGAGGACAACATCTGGCTCCAGAAGGGCGTGCTCGCCAGCAACGGCGACCTCGTCGAGCGGGCGGTGACGATCCTCACGGCGATGAACGCCCGCATCCTCGGCCCCGCCGAGGTGCGCGAGCGCCTGAAGCTGCAGAAGCGGTGGTGACGACGCTCACCCCTCCGTCGTCATTCCCGGGCTTGTCCCGGGAACCCATTGGCCGGCGACACCCGGGGTGAGGAATGGGTTCCCGGCACAAGGCCGGGAATGACTCCGAGGGAGTGGCCGGCCATGGAGACCTCACGCCGCCCTCCCCCAAAACCCTCAACAAACCGGACCCTCCCATGCCCCTTCCCCTCAAGCGCGCGGCGGCGATCGGTGGCGGTGTCATCGGTGGCGGCTGGATCGCCCGGCTGCTGCTCAACGGCGTCGACGTCGCCGTGCACGACCCGAACCCCGAGGCACCGCGCCAGGTCGGCGAGATGCTGGCGAACGCCGCCCGCGCCTACGCCCGGCTGGGGCTGGCGCTGCCGCAGCGCGGAAATCTCTCCTTCCACCGCTCGATCGCCGAGGCGGTGGCGGGGGCCGAGATCGTCCAGGAGAGCGCGCCGGAACAGGAGGACCTCAAGATCCGCCTGCTCGCCGAGATCGACCGCCACGCGCCCATCGACGCCATCATCGGCTCGTCGACCTCCGGCCTGCTGCCGACGCGGCTGCAGGTCGAAATGCGCCACCCGGAGCGGCTGGTCGTCGCCCACCCGTTCAACCCGGTCTACCTCTTGCCGCTCGTCGAGATCGTCGGCGGCGCGAAGACCTCGGCCGACGCCATCGCCCGCGCCAAGGCGATCTATGCCGGCCTCGGCATGAAGCCGCTGCACGTGCGCAAGGAAATCGACGCCTTCATCGCCGACCGCATCCTCGAGGCCTACTGGCGTGAGGCGCTGTGGCTGGTCGCCGACGGCATCGCCACCGTGGAAGAGGTCGACGACGCCATCCGCTACGGCGCCGGCCTGCGCTGGGCGGCGATGGGCACCTTCCAGGTCTACCGCATCGCCGGCGGCGAGGCGGGCATGCGCCACTTCATCAGCCAGTTCGGACCGGCGCTGCAGTGGCCTTGGACGAAGCTGACCGACGTGCCGGAGCTCACCGACGGGCTCATCGACGAGATCACCGCACAGTCGGACGCCCAGGCCGGCGGCCTCGGCATCCGCGATCTCGAGCGCAAGCGCGACGACTGCCTGACGGCGATCCTGACGGCGCTGGAGGGCGAGGACTGGGGCGCCGGCGCCGTGCTCGCCGCCCAGCGCACCCGCCTCGCCGAGACGGTCGCGGCCGACCGGCCGGCGGCCCGCCCCCTCCCCCTGCACACCGCCACGGTGCCGCCGGAGTGGGTCGACTACAACGGCCACATGACCGAGCACCGCTACCTGGAGGTGTTCGCCGACGCCTCCGACGCGCTCATCGCGAAGCTGGGGGTCGACGCCGCCTACCTGGCCGGCGGCCGCTCGCTCTACACGGTGGAGACGCGCATCCGCTATCTGCGCGAGGTGAAGGCGGGCGCCCGGCTCGCCGTCTCCACCTGGCTCCTCGGCCACGACGACAAGCGCATCTCCTACGCCCACGAGATGAGCGACGCCGACAGCGGCGAGCCAGTCGCTACCGGCGAGCACATGCTCCTGCACGTCGACACTGTCGGCAGCCGCGCCACGCCGATGCCGGCGGAGATGATCGCCCGCCTCGTCGCGCTGGAGGCGGCGCACCGCCCGGCGTCCCCGCCGCGCTATGCCGGGCAAGGGATGAAGCCGCTCGCCTGACCTCCTAAGAAGCCGGCTAAATAACAATCGGCGTCTGAAAAAATCGAGCAGCTGGCGGGACTTGGATCAGGAGGCGCCGTCGAGCCGCGTCGCCGGGTCGATGTGGCGGCCGGTCCAGCGGGCGTAACGCCAGGGCGTCCACCAGCGCGCGGCGGGGGACACCTGCTCGGGCACAGGATCATGGCCGGAGGCGCCGAGGGGGTTGCAGCGCATGAGGCGGGCGAGCGTCATCCAGCCGCCGGCCCAGCCGCCGTGGCGGCGGATCGCCTCCTCGCCATAGGCCGAGCAGGTCGGCAGGTAGCGGCACCACTGGCCGAGGAAGGGTGACAGGGTCAGCCGGTAAAGGCCGATCAGCACCAGCATCGCTCGCGCCGCCGGGCCGACGGGGCGATCGGGACGTGGCGGCGGGCACTGCGCACACATCGCTTGTCTCCGTGCCTCCGTCCGCGGCCGGACGCCGCAGCGAACCTGCGGGCTGATGGTGGGGCGCTTCTACCGAAAGCGGTTGCGGCGACCAGCGCAGACGGCAGCGGTCAACCGGCGACGCCAGCGGTCGCGGCGGCGGGCGCGTCGCCCGGCCGCTTCACCTCGATCTGGTCGAGGGCGTCGACGACGGCGTCGAAGGTCAGCATCGTCGAGGCGTGGCGGGCCTTGTAGTCACGCACCGGCTCCAGCACCGCGAGTTCGGCGAAGCGGCCGGTCGGCGCCGGGCCGTTCTCCTTCAGCATCCGCCGCATCGTCTCTCGCAAGCCCCGCAACTCGTCCGTGCTCGCCCCGACGACAGTCTGTGCCAGCAGCGAAGACGACGCTTGGCCGAGGGCGCAGGCGCGCACCTCGTGGGCGAAATCGACGACCCGGTCGCCCTCGACGGCGACGTCGACCGTGACGGTCGAGCCGCACAGCCGCGAATGCGCCGTCGCCGTGGCGTCGGGCGCCGCGAGCCGGCCGAGACGCGGGATGTTGGCGGCGTGGGCGAGAATCTTCTCGTTGTAGAGCGCGTCGAGCATCGCTTGCTCCCAATCGGCGGTTCGGCGGCGACCCGATCCTCAGGACGGCACGAACATCGCCCGTCGCCGCCGTTTCCCGATCGTCACCGACCCACTATATAGGAACGGTCGGTGTTGGATCGCCATTGGGCATGGAGGAAACCGTGCACCAGACCCCTGCAACGGATCGACTGGTCCGTTTTCGCGGGTGCCCCGTATAGCGGCGCGACACAAGTCGACGGGAGAGCCCCGATGGATGCCATCGTGAAGAACATAGCCGATCGCCGTGCCGAAGTGCCCCGTGCGCCCGTGGCTCGTCCCACCCGCGAAGAGGCGGAAGCCGCCGTTCGAACGCTGCTCGCCTGGACCGGCGACGACCCCGACCGCGAGGGCCTGGTCGATACCCCGCGCCGCGTCGTGCGCGCCTATGAGGAGCTCTATAAGGGCTACCGCGAAGACGCGGGTGCCATGCTGTCGCGGACCTTCGAGGAGGTCGGCGGCTACGACGACATCGTGCTGGTGCGCGACATTCCGTTCTTCTCGCACTGCGAGCACCACATGGTGCCGTTCATCGGGCGCGCCCACGTCGCCTACTATCCGTCCGAGGGCGTCGTCGGCCTGTCGAAGATCGCCCGCCTGGTCGACGTCTTCGCGCGCCGCCTGCAGACGCAGGAGAACCTGACAGCGCAGATCATCTCGACGATGGACGAGCACCTGAAGCCGCGCGGTATCGCGGTGATGATCGAGGCCGAGCATCAGTGTATGTCGATGCGCGGCGTCCAGAAGCAGGGCGCCTCGACGATCACCAGCCAGTTCACCGGCGTCTTCCGCGACGATCCGGCCGAACAGGTGCGGTTCATGACGATGGTGCGCGGCTTCCGCTGAGCCGCCACCGATTTGGTGGGCGGTGTGGCGGTGGATGGCTTGGACGCGCGATTTCCCTCTCCAGGCGGCAAGCATGAGCTCGAAGCCGGCGTCACCCTGACGCCGCGCTTCGACGCGCACGGACTTGTGACCGCCGTCGTCACGGACGCCGGCGACGGCACTGTCCTGATGCTCGCCCACATGAACGCCGAAGCGCTCGCCCTCACCGTCGAGACCGGCATCGCGCACTATTACAGCCGCTCGCGCCGGGCGCTCTGGAAGAAGGGCGAGACCTCCGGCTCGCAACAGCGGGTCGAGGAGGTACTCGTCGACTGCGACCAGGACGCGGTGTGGATCAAAGTGCGGGTCGAGGGCAGCGGCGCGAGCTGCCACACCGGCCGCCGCTCCTGTTTCTATCGCTCCGTGCCGCTCGGCCGGACCGGCGCACCGCTCGTCTTCGTCGAGGCCGAGCCGATGGTCGATCCGGCAGAGCTCTACGGCGAGCGCCGCTGAGGGCGCCGGATCGGCGGGTCGCGCACCGGCGGCCCCTTGCACTTTCGTCGGAAAGCCCGCGTCGGCATGCGCCTGAGGCTGGCCACCCGGCGGATCGTCCGCTACCGTCGAACAATTCGTCGCAGGCCAACTGCGCACTTTGGGAAACGAGCCGAGGCCGAACGGTCCGGCACCAGGGAGGTTCTTCATGTCGATCACGCGCCGCTTCGCCCTCGCCGCCGGCTTCCTCGCCGCGGCGGCGCTGCCCGCCTTCGCCCAGGGCGACTATCCCTCCAAGCCGATCACGATGATCGTGCCGTTCGCCGCCGGCGGCCCGACCGACACCATCGCCCGCATCGTCGGCGAGAACATGAGCAAGACGCTCGGCCAGCAGGTCGTCGTTGAGAACGTCGCCGGCGCCGGTGGCACCACCGGCTCGGCGCGGACAAAGGACGCGGCCAACGACGGCTAAACGATCATGATGGGCCACATGGGCACGCACGCGGCCTCGGTCGCGCTCTACCCGAACCTCGCCTACGACCCGGCCGAGGATTTCGAGCCCGTCGGCCTCGCCGCCGGCACGCCGGTGCTCATCCTCGCCCGCAAGGACTTCCCGGCCGAGACGCTGGCCGAGTTCATCGAGATCGCCAAGAAGGAAGGCTCGGCGCTGAACAACGCCAACGCCGGCATCGGCTCGGTGTCGCACGTGAGCTGCCTGTTCTTCAACGCGCTCACCGGCGCGAAGCCCACCGAGATTCCCTACAAGGGCACTGGCCCGGCGCTGAACGACCTGATGGCCGGACAGGTCGACTATCTCTGCGACCAGATCGTCAACGCAGCCCCGCAGATCCAGGCCGGCACGATCAAGGCCTATGCGATCGGCATCCCGGAGCGCTCGCCCGCCCTGCCGGACGTTCCCACCTCCGCCGAAGCCGGCCTGCCCGACTGGCAGGTGCAGGCGTGGAACGCCATCTTCGCGCCCGCCGGCACCGACCCGGCGATCGTCGCCAAGCTCTCCGCGGCCCTCGACACCGCCCTCGACGACGCGGCGGTGCAGAAGCGCTTGCTCGAGCTCGGCAGCGTCATCCCGGAGAAGAACCTGCGCACCTCCGACGGCCTCGGCGCCCACGTGAAGGCCGAGATCGCCAAGTGGTCGCCGATCATCAAGGAATCCGGCGTCACCGTCGGCAACTGACCGGCCGACGGTCGGAGGGGGCGCCATGGACCCCGCACCGGCGAAGCGGCGGCCGCCGCCGCTCGCCCGCACCGACGTGGTGGCGGGGCTGGCGCTGATCGCGCTCGGCGCCGCCGCCTTCTGGCTCACCGCCGACCTCGCCGGCAGCCGCGGGCCGCTGCTCGGCCCCGGCAGCCTGCCGCGCGCCGCCGCCGGCATCATTCTCGGGCTCGGGGCGCTGATCGCCATCCTCGGGTGGCTTCACGACGACGTGCCGGCGGCACCCTGGCGGCTGCGCGGGCCGCTGTTCCTGCTCGGCGCTGTGCTCGTCTTCGCGCTTTTGGTGCGCACGCTCGGGCTCGCGGTGGCGACCCCGGCGGCGATCCTCATCGGTGGTCTCGCCAGTCGCGAGACCCGTCCCGTCGAGATCGTCGTCTTCGCGGTGCTGCTCACCGCCTTCTGCATCGCGCTGTTCCGCTACGCGCTCGGCCTGCCGATCCCGATCGCACCGTGGGCCGGCCTGTGAGCGCGGCAGGCCCGTCGACACCATCCGGAGGCGGCGCATGAGCGAACTGCTGTCGCATCTCCAGCTTGGCTTCGGCGTCGCGCTCACGCTGCAGAACATCGGCTTCTGCTTCATCGGCTGCCTCGTCGGCACGCTGGTCGGCGTGCTGCCGGGCGTCGGACCGATCGCCACCATCGCCATCCTGCTGCCGATCACCTTTGGGCTCGAGCCGGTCAGCGCCCTCATCATGCTCGCCGGCATCTACTACGGCGCCCAGTACGGCGGCTCGACCACGGCGATCCTCGTCAACATTCCCGGCGAGGCGACGGCCGTCGTCACCACCCTCGATGGCCACCAGATGGCCAAGCAGGGCCGCGCCGGCATCGCGCTCGGCATCGCCGCGATCGGCTCCTTCATCGCCGGCACCTTCGCGACGCTGCTGATCGCCGCCATCGGCGCCCCCTTGTCGCGGCTCGCGCTGCTGTTCGGCGCGGCCGACTATTTCTCGCTGATGGTGCTCGGCATCGTCTTCGCCGTCGTGCTGGCGAGCGGCTCGATCCTGAAGGCGATCGCCATGATCACCGTCGGCATCCTGCTCTCCACGGTCGGCCTCGACCTCGAGACCGGCGAGCCGCGCATGACGCTCGGCCTCGACCGGCTCACCGACGGCATCGACTTCGCGGTGCTGGCGATGGGGCTGTTCGGCTTCGCCGAGATCCTGCGCAACCTCGACGACCCGGAGCCGCGCGAGACGGTGCGCGAGCGCATCGGCCGGCTCTTGCCGAACCGGGCCGACTTCAAGGCCTCGTCGCTGCCGATCGCCCGCGGCACGGTGATCGGCGCCATCCTCGGCATCCTGCCCGGCAACGGCGCCGTGCTCGGCCCCTTCGCCTCCTACACGGTGGAGAAGCGCATCGCGGCCGACCCGTCGCGCTTCGGCAAGGGCGCCATCGAGGGCGTCGCGGGCCCTGAGGCGGCCAACAACGCCGGCGCCCAGACCGCCTTCATTCCGCTGCTGACGCTGGGCATCCCGCCGAACGCCGTGATGGCACTGATGGTCGGCGCCATGACCATCCACGGCGTCGTGCCGGGCCCGCAGGTGATGACGCGCAACCCCGACCTGTTCTGGGGGATGATCGCCTCGATGTGGATCGGCAACCTGATGCTGCTCGTCATCAACCTGCCGCTGATCGGGCTCTGGGTGCGCTTCCTGAAGGTGCCCTACCGGCTGATGTTCCCGGCGATCCTGGCGTTCTGCTGCATCGGCATCTACTCGGTGAACAACCAGCCCTTCGACGTGGCGCTCGCCGCCTTCTTCGGGCTCGTCGGCTACGCCCTCATCAAGCTGCGCTTCGAGCCGGCGCCGCTGCTCCTCGGCTTCGTGCTCGGCGAGTTGATGGAGGAGTACCTGCGCCGCGCGATGCTGCTGTCGCGCGGCGACCCGATGGTGTTCGTCGAGCGGCCGCTGTCGGCGACCCTGCTCGTGCTCGCTGCGCTGATCCTGCTCGTGGCCCTGCTGCCGTCGCTGCGGCGCAAGCGCGACGAAGCCTTCCAGGAGTGAGTGGCGCCCCGGCTCGGGACGTCAAGCGCCCCGGCGGCCGGCCTTGACGCTCATCCTGTGCGAAGCGCCGTAGGAAGGCGGCGCCGGCGACGTTCCGTCCGGGGGAGGTCGTTCGTGATGGTCGTTTCCGCACGGTGGCCTGTGGCTGACCACGTGCACAGAAGGAAGCGCCTCATGCCGTTAGACGTCTCCCAGCAATTCTCCCGACGTGCTCTCGTCGTTGCCTCGGCCGCCGCGCTGCTGGCAACCCCCGCCCTCGCCCACCACGGCTGGTCCTCCTACGATGCCAGCAAGGTGATGACGATCGAGGGACCGATCCTTGCCGCCGACACCGGCTTCCCGCACGCCCACATCGCCCTCGAGCACGACGGCCGCCGCTGGGACATCGTACTGGCGCCGCCGTCGCGCATGACCGCCCGCGGCCTCGCCGAAGGTGCGCTCGCGGATGGCGTCGTCGTGCGGGTGGAGGGCTATCCGAGCACTGAGACGGAGTGGGAGCTCCGGGCGGAATCGATCACCGTGGACGGCAAGACGATCCCGCTGCGCTGATGCACGTCGCCCACGGACCAGCCTGGGCCGTTGCGCTCGAGCAGTCGGGCCTCGGCGAACTGATGCGTTCGTCGGGGCTCCTCTATCCGCTCGCCAACGTTCTGCACGTCATGGCGATCTGCGCCGTGGTGGCGCCGATCGTCCTCGCCGACCTGCGCCTCCTCGGCCTCGGGCGACGCTTTCCGCTGCGCCCGACGGAGGCGCTGCTGTCGGCGATCGCGGCCGGCGGCCTCGTCGTCGCCATCGTCACCGGCATCCCGCTGTTCGCCGCCGACGCCGGGCCGCTCGCCACGAACCCGGTGATGGTGGTGAAGCTCGCCCTCCTGGCACTCGGGATCGCCAACGCCGTGCTGTTCCGCGTGCTGTGGAAGCACCATCTCGACGACTGGGACATCCTGGCGCCGCGGCTCGGCCGGGCACAGGCGGCGCTGTCGGCCGGCGTCTGGATCGCCGTCCCCGTGGCCGGTCGGCTCATCGCCTATCTCTGACGAGGCCGGCGTCGCCCCGGGGACCGGTCACACCATCTGGATGTAGCTGCGCATCATCTCCGCCTCCTGCTCGGCGGTGGCGATGCGCTGCTTGACGACGTCGCCGATCGAGACGACGCCGACGAGGCGCCCGCCGTCGACCACCGGCAGGTGGCGAAAACGACCCTCGGTCATCCACGCCATCACGTCGGCGATCGTATCGGATGGCCCGCAGGTCTTCACCGCTCGCGTCATGTAGTCGGCGGTCGGCTGGTCGAGGGCGGCGCTGCCGTCGCGTGCCAGCGCCTTGACGATGTCGCGCTCCGACAAAATGCCGGCGATGCCGCCCGCGCCGTCGGTGACGACGACGGCGCCGATGCGGTGCGTCGCCAGCAGGCCGCAGACGCCCTTCAGCGTCTCCGCCGCCTGCGCAGTGATGATCGAATGACTCTTCTGGCCGAGGATTGCGGCTACCGTCACGGCACGTCCCTCCCTGTCGCCCGCACCGTCCGCGCTAGAGCACAGCGGCGCCGTTGCCGGGATGATGCCACGTTTTGCCGCACCGGCAACACTGCCGGATTTCAGGCGGCGCGGCGGACGCGGAACGGGTCGAACAGCGGGAAGAGCAGCACGCCAGCGATCAGCCCGCCGATGTGGGCCTGCCAGGCGACGTCGCCGCCGTCGCCACCGGCGAACGGCAGCGCAGCGAGGCCGAAGACCACGTTGACCGCGAGCCAGAGCCCGAGGAAGGCGAGCACGGTCGGGTCGCGCCACATCTCCGCGAGCGTCGCAGCCGGCTGGGTGAACGCCGCCTCGCCGCGTCCACGCTGGTGGCGCGACAGCGGACCGCCGGGCTGAAAGGCAAACCGCGCCGCCGCCGCCATCTGGCCGGAAATCGCCGCGGACGCGCCGATCACCGGGATCGGGCTGCCGGCGTGGGTGAGGAGGTGAATGAGGGCGCCGGCGGCCGCGCACGCCGCCGAGAAGGCGAGAAAGCGCAGGAAGCCGAAGCGCCGCGCCACGGCGCTGCCGAAGGCGAGCATCCAGACACAGTTGACGATGAGGTGCGCCCAGCCGCCGTGCAGGCCGGCATAGCTGACGAACGTCCACACGTCGGCGAAGATGCCGCCGGGAAAGACGAAACCCTCCAACAGGTCCGGGCTGTAGCGGATCGGGTAGAAGGCGAACAGCAGCAGGACCTCCTGGTCCTGCTCGATGTCGAGCACCAGCGTGCGCACGACATGGATGAGCACGAAGACCGCCGCCAGCCCGGTGATCGCCGCCGGTACGTTCAGAATCGGCTCGCGGGCCGGTCGCCAGGTTTCGTTCATCTGCTCCGGTCCGCCCCCTCGTCGATGTGGTGATAGGGCGCCGCGGCGCCCCCGGCAACCCCCGCCGCCCTCCGGTGGTGACTCTTCGTCAAGCTTAACCGTTTCTGTCTTCGGGGTTTGCTAGGGCGACCAGTTTCCTAATTTGTCCGATCAATTTTCTCTATTTCGCTTAGCCGCCGAGCAAGGCGCATCGCGCATGATGTTCTTCGCCGACGGGGAACGAAAACATGACGACCTGCCGCCTCATGACGACCCTCCTGCAGGCCGCCGGCATCGCCGCCACGGCGGCGCTCGCGGCGGCCGCCGTGGTCGCCAACGCCGGCGAGGCCGATCGGTTCATGCCGACGGCCGGGTCGGCGACGGCGCCGGCCGGTTTCGTCGAGTTCTGTCGCGAGGAGCCGGCCGAATGCGAGGACCGCACGGAGCGGGGCCTGCTGGTCAAGCTCGACGATGCCCGCTGGCTCGACCTCATCGTCGTCAACCGCTCCGTCAACCAGCGTGTCCGGCCGGCGACCGACCAGGAGATGCACGGCGTCGAGGAGCGCTGGTCGCTGCCGACCGAACGAGGCGACTGCGAGGACTATGTCCTTCTGAAGCGCCACGAACTGAAGCGGCGCGGCTGGCCGGCCTCGGCGCTGCTCGTCACCGTTGTGCGCGACGAGGAGGGCGAGGGCCACGCCGTACTGACGGTGCGCACCGACCGTGGCGAACTCGTTCTCGACAACAAGGTCGACGTCATCCGCCCCTGGTATGAGACGAGCTACACCTACGTGAAGCGTCAGGCCACCGTCGACGCCGGCCGCTGGTTGCGCATCGACGACCGTGCCGAGCAGCCGGTGTCGAGCATCCGGAACTGAGGCTGTGGGTCGGCAAGCGACCGTCAGATCGGGCGGAGCCCGGCCGCGTAGCGACGCCAGTTGGCGACGTAGCCCGCCGCGGACGCTTCGAGCTTGGCGACGTCTTCGTCGCTCAGTTCGCGAACCACTTTCGCCGGCATGCCGACGATCAGCGAGCGCTCCGGCATCCGCCGCCCCTGCGGCACGAGTGCATTGGCGCCGACATGGGAGTTTCGGCAGATATGGGAGCCGTTCAAGAGCGTCGCGCCCATGCCGACCAGCACGTTGTCCTCCAGCACGCAGCCGTGCAGGATCGCACTGTGCCCGACCGTGCAGCCGGCGCCGATCGTCAGCGGAAAGCCCATGTCGGTGTGCAGCACGCAGCCGTCCTGCACGTTCGAGCCGGGGCCGATATCGATCAGTTCGTTGTCGCCGCGCAGCACCGCACCCCACCAGACGCTGGCGCCGGGGGCGATGCGCACGTGCCCGATCAGGACCGCGTCGGGCGCGATCCACGCTTCGCCCGCGGCGGGAAGCTCCGGATGGTGGCCGTCGAGGGAATAGAGGGGCATCGTCGCGCTCCGGCGTCCGGCGGATTCAGTCCTCGAGGTCCATCTCGAGGATGGCGATCTGCAGGTTCCAGGACAGTTCGCCGTCCTCGTCGTCGCGGAAGATGATGCCGACGAACTCGTCGCCGATGTAGAATTCCGCCGAATCGTCCTTCTTCGGCCGGGCGCGGACGGAGATCGACGGCAGTGAGAACTTCCGCTGCAGGTAGCTCTCGACCTTCTTGAGTTCGTCGCGTTTCAAGTCGTCCTCCGCGGTTCGGCCTCGTCTCGGGGCGCGGCGAGCCATAGCAGACCCCTCCGCCGCGGTCGACCGGGCAGCCGCCGAGGTGCCGCGATGACAAGCGCACCCGCCGCGCCTACATGAATCCGACCCGACGGCTGGCCGGGGCCGGTTCGCGTGCCGCGGGAGAGCGAGGACGGATGCTGCTGTTTCACATCGGTCGGGGAAAGGCCGGATCCTCGACCATCCAGAATACGATCGACCTCAACCGCGAGGCCCTGCGGGCGCAGGGCATCGCCGTGCCGTCGCGCGCGTCCGACCATCGCGGCCACGCCGTCGACGTCGCATTCGGCATGCAGCAGGTGGAGGGGCACGACGACGCCCTGCCCGGCCTGCGCGCCCTGCTCGACGACCCCGCCAACCGTCACGTCTTCGTCAGCAGCGAGTACCTTTTCACGGCGACGCGGCCGGAGATCGAGCGGCTCCGGCAGGCGATCGGCCCGCACGACCTGCGCATCGTCGCCTATCTGCGCGCCTATCCCGACTGGCTGCGCTCGCTCTACGCCCAGGGCATCAAGCGCGGCCGGCGGGCGAGCGACTTCGACGCCTTCTTCGAGACGGCGGGCAAACGCGCGCCGTGCCGCGCCCTGCTTTCGCGCTGGGCCGACGCCTTCGGCTGGGAGCGGCTGCGCGTGCGCCACCTCGCCGGCCTCCACAGTGGCGGGCTCGTCGCCGACCTCGAGGCGGTGCTCGGCTGTCCGCTCGCTACCGGTCCCGACCAGAACGCCTCGCCGCACTGGATCGAGACCGAGTTCCTGCGCGCCCTCCACGGCCGTGCCGCGTCGACGGGCGAGACCGCCCCGCCGCGCGCCGCGCTCGCCGCGGTGCTGACGGTCCTCCGTGAGGCGATCGAGCTGCACGCGCCTGACGACGCAGAGTACCTGACGCTCGCCCAGCACCGCTCTCACGAGGACGCCTACCTCGCCGATGCCGCGTGGCTGGCGCAGCGCACCGATGCGCCGCTGCCGCCGCCGATGCCCGAGCGCACCCGCGAGCGGCCATTCCTGCCGGAGCTCACGGCGGTGCCGGCCGAGGTGCGCGAGACGATCGCCCGCCGCCTGCGCCGCTCCGTGCGCCTGAAGGAACAGCCTGAACTGCGGACCTTGGTACTGGACATGGTGGCGGACCACTGGCCGCAGACGGCAGACCTCGGCGACGAGGCGGCGACGCTGCGGACTTGAGCGTCGACGGCGGCCTCGCGGCCGCTGCCCGCTCTCTAGGCCCGCCGCGGCGACGTGCCGGGATCAGGCCGCGCCGTTGCTGGCGTCCACGCCACCGCCCGCGTCCATCGCGACGCTCGCGAGGATCTGGTCCATCGAGCGCGACGGCTCGGCGCAGGGCGCCTTGCCGACGACGCGGGCAGGAACGCCGGCGACCGTCGTGTTCGGCGGCACCGCCTCGAGCACCACCGAGCCGGCGGCGACGCGCGAGAAGCGGCCGATCTCGATGTTGCCGAGGATCTTCGCGCCGGCGCCGATCAGCACGCCGCGGCGGATCTTCGGGTGGCGGTCGCCGACTTCCTTGCCGGTGCCGCCGATCGTCACGTCCTGCAGGATCGACACGTCGTCCTCGATCACCGCCGTGGCGCCGACGACGAGGCCGGTGGCGTGGTCGAGGAAGATGCCGCGGCCCATCGACACCGCCGGATTGATGTCCACCTGGAACACCTCCGACGACCGGCTCTGCAGATAGAGCGCGAAGTCGCGGCGGCCGTTGTTCCACAGCCAGTGCGCCAGGCGGTGCGTCTGGATGGCGTGGAAGCCCTTGAAGAACAGCACGGGCTCGACGAGCCGCTCGCAGGCCGGGTCGCGATCGACGACGGCGACGAGGTCGACACGGAAGATGTCGCCGAGCTCGGGCTGGGCGGACAGCGCATCGTGGAAGGCGAGCCGGATCATCTCGGCCGGCACCGAGCGATGGTGCAGCCGGTCGGTGATGCGGCGGACGATCGCCGCCTCCAGCGTCGGCTGGTCGAGAATGGTGGTGTGCAGGAAGCCGCCGAGCGCCGGCTCGGCCCGGACCATCGCCTCCGTCTCGGTGCGGACGCGGTCCCAGACGGGGTCGTGGATAGCGAGCACCGGCTCGCCCGAGCGGCGGGTGTAGAGCGACATCGGCAACTCCCGTCGGCCACTTCGTGCGGCCCTTCCCGCACAACATAGTGCGTCCGGGGCGGTTGGGCAAAAGGGGACCTGGAGCGGTTGCCCACGGGCGTCCGGTGCGCCATCGTCCCGGCCACGCCGCTGCCGCACGAGAGCCCCTCCCGCATGGCCGACCGCCTGAAGATCGCCACCTGGAACGTCAACTCCATCCGCTCGCGGATGGACCATGTCGGCCGCTTCGTCGACGAGAACGCCCCCGACGTGCTCTGCCTGCAGGAGACGCGCTGCCCAGACGGCATCTTCCCCTCCTCGCCGCTGCGCAAGCTCGGCTACGAGCACATCGTCCTCAATGCGAAGTCCGGACATCACGGCGTCGCGATTCTCTCAAAGCGCCCCCTCGCCGACGTCGTCATCGAGCGCACCGCCGGCATCGACGAGCCCCGCCACATCGCCGCCACCGTCACCTTCGCCGGCGCGCCACTGTGGCTGCACAATCTCTACGTGCCGGCCGGCGGCGACGAGCCGGATGCCGCGATCAACCCGCGCTTCGCCGCCAAGATCGCCTTTCTCGATGCGCTGACGGCCTGGAGCGCCGTCGTCGGCCGCGCTGGCCGCGGGGTGCTGGTCGGCGACCTCAACGTCGCGCCGCTTCCCGACGACGTCTGGTCGCACAAGCAGCTTCTGTCGGTGGTCAGCCACACGCCCGGCGAGACCGAGCGGCTCGAGGCGGTGCGCAGCGCCGGCGGCTGGGTGGATGCGGTGCGCAAGGTGCGGCCGGTGCCGGAGAAGGTCTTCACGTGGTGGAGCTACCGCGCCAAGGACTGGAAGGCGGCGAACCGCGGCCGCCGGCTCGACCATCTGTGGGTCACCGCCGATCTCGGCGGCTCTCTGGCCGCCGTCGAGGTGCGGCCGGAGACGCGCGACTGGGAGCGCCCGTCCGACCACGTCCCGGTCGTGGCGACGCTGACGGCATGAGGCCGGCGGCGGCGGAGGGCGCCGGACAAGCCGCTAAGCGGGTAAGCGGGTAAGCGGGTAAACGAACAGGGGGAGGCGGTCGTGCCCGACAAGATCATCGCCATCGACAAGGTGGCCAACAAGGTCCGCTTCTTCGACCCCGACTTCACCGAGCGCCGGGCGATCGACGGGCCGGAGCCGTGCGTGCACGAGCTCGCCCTGTCGCCGGACCGCGGCCTCGCCTACGTGCCGCTCTATGGCGACGGCATCTACGGCGCGAACCGCAACCCCAACAACAAGGTGCTGGTGATCGATACGGCGCGCGAGGAGATCGCCGACCTGATCGACCTCGGCCCGCTCGTCGCCCCGCACGGCATGGCCGCGACCCGCGACGGCAGGCTGTGGGTCACCTGCGACATCCCCGGCAAGCTCGTTTGTCTCGATCCGGCGGCGCGCCGCGTCGAGGCGGTGTTCGACAACCCGTCGAAGGGCGGCCACATCGTCGACCTGCTGCCGGACGAGACGCGGCTCTACGTCTCCGCCAAGGAGGGGCCGCTCGGCGTCTTCGACCTCGCCGCGCGTCGCTTCACCGCGACCGTCCCCTTCGCCGCCCCCGGCACCGTCGGCATCGGCGCCGGCAGCGAGGGCACGGCGGTGACGCCCGACGGGCGCGCCCTGATCGTCGTCGACAACGACGAGACGGCGCTGCACGTCGTCGACGTCGCCACGAGCCGGATCCTCCGCCGTGTGGCGCTGCTGCCGCGCGTGCCGACCAACCCGCGCCGGTCACGCTCCGCAAAGCTCGGTTTCTCGCCAGACGGGCGCTGGCTCGTCGCCACCGCCTATGCGACGGGCCTCGTCTGGGTGATCGATGCGGACGACCTCGCCCGGCAACGCCTGGTCCCTGTCGCCAAGGGTCCGATGGGGATGATCTTCGAGCCGGACGGGCGGAGCGTCGTCGTGTCTTCGCACGACTGCGGCCTGCTCACTCGCATCGACCTCGCCGCCGCCTCGGCGGTCGGAGCCTTCGAGGGTGGTGCCGGCATCGAGGTGCTCGCCTGGTGCTGACACCGGCGCAGCAGACGGACGGCGAACCCGGGCGATCGCAGCCGAGGCGCGCCCCCGACGGTCGCCGGAGCCCCCGTCCTCAGGAGCAGCGCAGCAGCGACCGCTTCCGCTCGGCCTCCGCCACCGGCTGGAACAGCCCGGTCGTCTGATCCCGCACGAGCAGCCGGCCGGTCGAGACGGAGAACAGGGCTCCGTGCAGGGCGAGCTGGCCCGCCTCGACCCGGGCCCGCACGAACGGGAACGTCATCAGGTTGCGCAATCCGAGGTCGACGGTGGCGAACTCGAGCCGGCGCAGGAAGTCGTGGAAGTCCTGCCCCTTGCGGGGGCCGAGGCGCTCGGCCGCCGGGGCGATCTGCGACATCCAGCGGCCGATGAAATCGCCGGGCGAGAGCGGCTGCTGCTCGTCCGCATAGGCCCGCACGCCGCCGCACAGGGCATGGCCGAGGACGACGATGTGCCGGACGCGCAGCGCCTGCACGCCGAACTCCAGCGCCGCGCTGGTGCCGTGCTGGGAATCAGCGTCCGCCTCGTAGGCCGGGATGAGGTTCGCGACGTTGCGGACCACAAGCAGCTCGCCCGGCGCAGCATCGAAGATCACTTCCGGCGAGACGCGGGAATCGACGCAGCCCACCACCATGATTTCCGGGCGCTGGCCGCGTTCGGCCAGCATCTCGTAGCGCGCGCGCTCGCTGGAGAAGCGTCCGTCGAGGAACGCCTGATATCCTGCCGTGAGCCGGTCGGGAAACATCCTGAGGCCTTCCGTCGACGTCTTTGGGGGGGGCGTGCCCCCGCTCAGGGCTCGCCGGAGGGGGTTGGGGTCCGCGAAGTTCTCGCGAACGCCGGCGACGGCCGCGCCGAGCTGCAGGAAATCGGCTGACAGGCGTGCATGCAAGGAAGCAGCCACGTCTGGATACTCTTCGAGGAGGCGTTTGAACACCACCCGTCGCACCAGCATCACCTCGCTCGGCCGCGTCGCGCGGGCCTCGACGACGAGGTCGGTCTCGGCGAGCAGGGCGAGCTGGGCGATCATGGCGCCGGGGCCGGCCGGCTGCGAGGCGCGGCAGCCGGCGGCACGCACCTCGATCAACCCCGTCAGCACGACGAACGCGCCCGGCGGCGCTTGCCCGGCCTCGATCAGGAGGCCGCCGGCCGGCAGGCCCAGCCGCTCGCCGGAGAATGCCACCAGCCGCAGTTGCTCGTCGGTGAGCGCGGCGAACGGTGGGGCGAGGCGCAACAGCGCGAGGTCGCTCGACAGGCTCATCCCGGCCCGCCCCGGCCCGCGGGCGGCGGCGCCGGCAGGCGTCGGGGCGATGCGGTGCGGCTCATGCCGACGTCGGCTCGCCGGCCGAGCGCGGCATCAGCTTGTAGCCGCCGTCCTCGGTGACGAGCAGTTCGGCATTGGAGGGATCACGCTCGATCTTCTGTCGCAGCCGATAGACGTGCGTCTCCAGCGTATGTGTGGTGACGCCGGAATTGTAGCCCCACACCTCGTGCAGCAGCACGTCGCGACCGACCGCCTTCTCGCCGGCGCGGTAGAGGAACTTCAGGATCGCCGTTTCCTTCTCGGTCAGGCGAACCTTGTTGCCGCGGGCGTCGACGAGAAGCTTGGCGCTCGGGCGGAAGACGTAGCGCCCGATGGTGAAGGTCGCGTCCTCGGTCTGCTCGAACTGGCGCAGGTGGGCGCGGATGCGGGCGAGCAGGACGTTGAAGCGCACCGGCTTTGTCACGTAGTCGTTTGCCCCGGCCTCCAGGCCGAGGATGGTGTCGGACTCGCCGCCGTGGCCGGTGAGCACGATGATCGGCGCCTTGAAGCCGTTGCGTCGGAACAGCTTCACCGCCTCGCGACCATCGAGGTCGGGCAGCCCGACGTCCATCAGCATGAGGTCGACGCGCTCGTCGCGCGCGAGCTTCATGCCGGCGGCCGCGCTGTCGGCGAGGAGCGTGACGAATTCGTCCGTCAGCGCCAGCTGCTCGGCGAGTTCGTTGGCAAGCTCCGGCTCATCGTCGACGATCAGGATCGTCCGCGTCTTGCTCACGCTCTCCCCCCGCTTGCGGGCGCCCGGACCGGCGGGCGGCCGATCCCGCGCGACGGGCCTCCCCGACTCGCGCGCGGCAGTGTATGCGACAACCTGTATCTCCAGCAAAGATGACTGTTTTTTCCGCATGCGTTCAACCCACCCCGCAGCCCGGCCCTGTGGACTGCGCCCGCCGGCCTTCGCCCTGACGCCGCGACCGCGGGTGCGGCGCACGCGTCCGGTGGCGACGGTGGTGGTGCGGCCACGGCCCGGCCGTCCGAGCCAGGGGCTTGCCGCCTTCGCCGGCACGGTGGTGCCGTGCGCGCTCGGCCGCACCGGCATCCGGGCGCTGAAGCGGGAAGGCGACGGCGCCACGCCGCGCGCGACGTTGCCGCTCGTCTCGGTGCTGTGGCGGGCCGAGCGCCTCGGCCGGCCGCGCACGGCGCTGCCGCTGCGGGCGATTCGCGCCGACGACGGCTGGTGCGATGCGCCCGCCGACGGCCGCTACAATCGCCCGGTGCCGCTGCCCTGTCCGGTCTCGCACGAGGAACTCCGCCGCGACGACGGCCTCTACGACATCCTCGTCGTCCTCGACTTCAACCTCCGACCACGCCGGGCCTGTGGTGGCAGCGCGATCTTCCTGCACTGCGCGCGGCCGGGCCTCACGGCGACGGCCGGCTGCATCGCCTTCCCATGGCCCGTGCTGCTGCGCCTGCTCGCGCGGTTGCCGTCGCGGGCGCAACTGCGGGTCGTCTGACGGCTTGGTCTCACGCCTACTGGCGCCCGACTGCGCGGGCGAGACGGCGCAGCGCGCCATGCCGCCGCCGAATTTGCGGTGCAGGAGGCGGAGTGGGGGCGAGACGTCCCGTGCTCAGCCCCGCTGCCGACGGAAAAGCCATGATGCGTCGCCTGACGTTGCTGATGCCTGTCCTCTTCGCGCTCGTCGCCGCCGCCGTGGCTCCGGCTGCGGCCCAGGTGGTCGTGCTCGACGACGAAGTGGTGCTCGCCGAGCGGCCGCGCGGCGGCGGTGGCGACTGGTCGACGCCGCGCGCCGTGCTGCCGGCCGACCAGAGCGCCCTGGCGAGCGAGCTCTACTCCGTGCTGCAGTCACAGCCGCCCCTGCTGCCGGCACGCCTCTCCCTGCCCTCGCGCGCCACGCTGGACGTCACCGCCTATCCGTCGATCAACCGCAGGACCGGCCTGCCGTGTGTCGGCTGCCGCAATCCGTGCCGCTCGTTCCGCTACACCTATGCCCGGCCCGACCGCGGCTCGGTGACGGTCGAGGGCCAGCGCTGCCGCCGGCGCAACGGCCAGTGGGTTGCCTTCGAGCCGGACACGGTGGTCGCCCAGCGTCCGGGCGCCGCCGGCGCGCCGCTCGCCGGTGCCGTCGTCGGCGCCCCGCCTGCCGAGGCGATGCGCCGGCCCGCGCCAACCCCGCCGCCGCTACCGCCGGCCCGTCCCGGCGACGAGCGCGCGGTCGCCGGCATCGCCGGTGCCGGAGCCGCCCCCTCCCCGTTCGATCCGCCGCTCGCCGGAGACGGCGCGGACGAACAGGGGTCGGTCGACGACTATGCCAATGACGCCGCGATCCCACCGCGGCCGGCGGAACCTCGCCTCGATACGCCGTCGCAGCCGCTGCCGGGCAGCGCCGACGACGTCTGGTCGACGGCCGCCCTGCCCGACGTCGCACCGCCCGGCGACGGCGACGCCCCGGTCGGGAGCGGCGACGCACCCGTCGGGAACGGCGACACACCTGTCGGGGAGGACGACGCACCGCTGGTGTTGAGCCCGCCGCCGCCGTCGGGCGCCGTGGCCGCTGCCGAGGCCGCCCTCGCCGGCCCCGCAGAACCGACGGAAACGGCCACCCCGCCGCCCGCCGCCGCATCCGTGGACGCCGCCGCACCGCCGGTGGCCGCGACCACCACCGAGGCCGACGTCGCCGGCGACGTGCCGCCGGCGCCGCCAGAGCCGGTCGGCGCCACGCCCACCGCTCCGGCGGCGGCGCCCGACGCCGCCGTGGAGACGCAGACGGCGCGCATCGTCATGCCGTTCGGCGGCGGTGAACAGGCCGGCGCGGTCGAGGTCGAGACCACCGCCGACCCGGACGTCGTGCGGATGCTGCGGATGCTTCGCTATCTCGACCCGGAGACCTCGGCCGAGCCGAGCCCGCAGGCCTACGAGGCGGCGGTCTCCGACTTCGCCTCCGACGAGCGCTTCGCCCTGCCGCAGTCGAACTCGGCGCTGCGCGAGCGTCTCGAAGGGGCGGTGGACCGGCTCGCGGCGCTGTCGAGCTGCCCGGCGACCAGCGGCGACGGCTACGGCGCTTGCCTCACCGGCTCACGCTGAGCCGCCGGCCCCGGCGACGGACGATCCGTCGCCGCGGGCTCGCCGCAAGGTGGGTGGGTCAAGACCACCCGTGATGGCACATTCGATGAAGAGGACCGCCCGCGGCGGCGGGCTCAACACCAGCGCCGCACAGGGCGGCGCCTGAAAGTTCAGCGGCGGGCGATCGTCAGCTTGGCCGCGCCCGCGACCGCCCTGACGGCGACGTCGCGTCCCTCGAGCGGGATGGCGATGCCGCTCGGGGCGCCGACGGTGTAGACGGCCCCGTCGACGCGGATGCGGAACGGTGCATCCGCCGTGACCACCCATTCCCCCGCTCCCGTCACCGCCTCGAGGTCGAGCGGCGTCCAGGCGGTGTCGACCGTCATCTCGCGCGCCGTCACTGCGGCCGGCCCGGAGAGCATCCGCCAGCCGAACAACGCGGCGGCACCGATCCCGACGACGACGAGGCCCGCCACCAGGATACCGGCCAGCCGGCCGCGCCGGCGCGGCTCGGGCAGCATGACGGTACGGCCGCCGCGCTCGGGCACCAGCACGAGGTCGCGGGAGTCGCTGAGGTCGTCCTCGTAGGGCTCGGGGGCGATGTCGAGGCGGGCGGAGCCCGACGGCGGCCGCGGCGCGCGTGGCATCGGCGCGACCGTGTCCGCTTCGACGGGCTCGAGCTCGACATAGGCCGGCTCGGCGGCGGCGGGCGTGGAGGCGGTTGCGGACGTAGCGACCGGTTCGCCGGGGTCCACGGTGCTCGCACCGGGTTCGGACGCGACCGGCGCCGCCGCGGCGTCCATGGCGTCCGCGGCGATCGACGGGACCGGCGGCGGCGCGTCGGCGGCGGGTGCCACCGCTTCGGCAGGCGGCGGCGCGGTCTCCGCGGCGGCCGGCGCGTCGGCGACGACCGGATCGGGCGCGCCGCAGTGCGGGCACGCGAGCGCGCGGGTGAACAACGGCTCGCCGCAGGCGACGCAGCGATAGGGCGCGCGCGAGGCGACGGAGCGGGCGGGGCCGGCGAGGTCGGCGGCGAGTGTCGTCATGGATCGGCCGATAGGGTCAAGCCGCGGCAAAATTGAGATGGAATGCGGGGTTTCGGGGCTTCACGCTCACTTTCCCCCCGATCGGGCGTCCCGGCGTCGCAAAACCTTCAGTCGGCGCCGGCGAGCAAACGCGCCACCGTCACCTCCAGGCTGTCGCGCCACGGCGGCAGCCGCACCCCGAAGACCTCCCGCAGCCGGGTCGTGTCGAGGCGGGAGTTCGCCGGCCGGCGGGCGGGCGTCGGGTAGTCGGCGGTGCCGATCGCGTCCACCGGCACCGCCCGGCGACCGTGGGCGGCGGCCACCTCCAGCGTCGCGCGGGCGAGGTCGCACCACGACGCCTCGCCGCCGCCGGCGAGATGATAGGTGCCCGCCCACGCCTCCGGCCGGTCGCGCTCGAGCTTCGGCAGGATCGCCAGGATCGCCTCGGCGATATCGAGGGCGGAGGTCGGCGAACCGACCTGGTCGGCGACGACGCGCAGCCGGTCGCGCTCGGAAGCGAGCCGCAGCATCGTCTTGACGAAGTTGTTGCCAAACGGGCTGTAGACCCAGGCGGTGCGCAGGATGATCGCCTTCGACCAGGCCGCCCGCACGGCCGCCTCGCCCTCGAGCTTCGAGCGCCCGTAGACGCCGGCCGGCCCGGTCGGATCGTTCTCCACGTAGGGCGACGGCTTGTCGCCGTCATAGACGTAGTCGGTGGAGAGGTGGACGAAGGGCACGTCGAGAACGGCGGCGGCACGAGCGAGCGCTGCGGCCCCGTCGCGGTTGATCGCAAAGGCGCGCTCCGGCTCGCTCTCGGCCTTGTCGACGGCGGTAAAGGCGGCCGCGTTGATGATCGCGGCGGGACGAATGTCGACGATGGCGCTGCCTAGGCCGGCCGGCTTCTCGAGATCGAGCGCCGGCCGGCCGTGGGCGACGACGGCGATGCCGTGGCGGGCCGCTCGCTCGATGAGTGCCCGCGCCACCTGCCCCGTCGATCCGACGATGAGGATCGGTCCGTTTTTCACCGTTCGCACCCCATCCCTGACCCAGCTTCGCCACTGGGATGCCGCCGGTGGACGGAAGCGTCAAGGGCGACGCTGTCCTCAGGGCTCGGCGTTCGCGGGATCCCGGACACGACTTGCGGTGCGACGACGCAAGCGGCAGGCCGCTACTGGTAGTAGCCGACGAGATTCTGCGTGCGGACCCGTTCGGCTTCGTCGGCGAGATTCTCGAGGAATGCGGCGCCACCACCGTTGAGGATAGCGGTCCGCGTGTTCGTCGGAACCCTCTCGAGGGCCATGCGGCTGTCGATGCCGAGATTTTGGACGGCGGTCGTCTCGTCGGGGGTGAGGACCGGCTCCGGCGCGCCCTCGACCGTCTGGCTGAAGGCTTCCTTGATGCGCACGTCGGCTTCCGGCGTCCCGGTCAGCGCAAGCCCCATGAAGCCTTTGATGATGAGGCTCTGCAGCAGGGCGTCGCGCGTGCCGTGGATCGGCGTCGTCCACGCGATCCCGGCCTCGTTTACCCACCAGTCGTCGTTCGTCATCTTGATGAGCAGATCGAGCGCCGAGCGATCGTCGCTGCCGGCTTCGACGGCGACGCGCGCCGTCCAGCCGAGGGCGATCGGCACGCTCGACTTGGCGATGTACTCCTCCGCGGCAAGCGTCGCGGTGGGATCGGTCAGCAGGAAATCGAGAAGCGCCGCCTTGGCCCGCTCGCCGCCGATGGCGCCGAGCGTCGCGACGGCGGTGCGCCAGGTCTGCGCCTGTGCCGGGTCGCCGAGAACCGCTCGCAGGGCGTCGACGTCGCCCTCGCCATAGCGCGAGGCGAGCGCGAACGGCGTTCCGTGCGGGAAGCCCATGCTGAATGAAGTCGAGCACCGGCTCGGGCGGGCCCTGAAGGCCGGCGGGCGAGACATCCTCGCCGGCGCTCATCGGCGGCCCGTCAGGAAAGTCCGCCGCCTCGACACCGGAATGGACCGCCGGCGAGCCTGCGATCAGCTTGACGCATTCGGCGGCATCGACCGTGCGGCTCGTCGGCCCGAGCGTCGGCTTCATCAGGGCACCGGGAACGTCGCGGTGGCGACTGCCGGTCGTGTGCGCGAACTCGTGCGCCCACAGCATCGGCTCCATCGACGGCGTGTAGCGGACGACGGTCAGCGATCGACCGGGGGTGTTGGCGCAGCCGATGACACCCGGCGCGATGCCGGAGCACCAGTTGATCTCGCCGACGATGTCGACGGAGCCGGGGAGACCGGCGTACTTCGTGAGATCGCTGCTCGAGTTGATGGAGAACGGCAGCGCGGTCCCGGTGTGCGCCTCGACGACACCGAAGAGGGCAAAGGCGACGTCGCACTGCGAGCCGAGGAAGCTCGTCATCGTCGCGAGGACGGTCTTCGCCGCCTGGGTCGTCAGGGGACTGGCGATGGCCGGATGCTGACGGACGCTGAGCGCGTGGGTCTCGACGTCGGCAGCACTCGGCGACGCCGCCGCTACCGGCACCAAAATGGCAAGCCAGAGACACAAGTTCTTGCGCATACATCCCTCCCTCAGAGCACCAGAAACGTGACTACGGGCACCACAGGGAAGCAAAAATTCAGAAAGGGCGTCGACATCGTCTGTCGATGCGCCACGCACCTCGAGATTTCACCCGGAGATTACAATTCGCGCCTGCCAAAAACAAGACGACGCGAATTGACGTTTCCGTCAAGCGCCACTCAGGCTGCGCGGCTGTCGTCGGCGTAGAGGCGGAACGACTTCAGCACCACCGTCACCGGCTCGCCGGGGCTGACGGCGTCTGCGGCCCGCACAGCCACCTCGACGAGGTGGTTGTCGCGGCCGAGCGCGATCTCGATCAGGCGGTGGCCGGCGGTGCGGCGGACGGCCCGCACGCGGCCCGGGATGCCGGTCGCCTCCGGTCC
The DNA here is from genome assembly GCA_945898215.1 of Pseudoxanthobacter soli DSM 19599. Lineage (GTDB taxonomy): Bacteria > Pseudomonadota > Alphaproteobacteria > Rhizobiales > Segnochrobactraceae > CAMDHY01. The sequence continues at coordinate 30,540 of CAMDHY010000044.1, forward strand.
AGCGAGCGCGACGTCGTCCGGCCGCGCGAACAGCAGCGCCGGCCCGTCCTGCGACCGTCCGAGCGTGATCGGCAGGACGTCGCCGTCGAGCAGCGCCTTGCCGCCCTTCACCGACACCGGCAGCTTCACCGACTGGCCGATGAAGTCGAAGACGAACGGCGTCGCCGGCCGGTCGTAGATCTCGTCGGGCGTGCCGACCTGCTGGATCTTGCCGTCCTTCATCACGACGATGCGGTCGGCGAGCTCCATCGCCTCCTCCTGGTCGTGGGTGACGAACAGCGTCGTGTGGCCGGTGCGGTCGTGGATCTCGCGCAACCAGCGCCTGAGGTCCTTGCGGACCTTGGCGTCGAGCGCCCCGAACGGCTCGTCGAGGAGCAGCACCTGCGGCTCGATGGCGAGCGCGCGGGCGAGCGCGACGCGCTGGCGTTGGCCGCCGGAGAGCTGCATCGGGTAGCGCTTGCCGAGGCCGGGGAGTTGCACGAAGTCGAGGAGCGTCTCGACGCGCTCGCGGATCTGCACCTTCGTCGGCCGCCGGTCGGAGGGCCGCACGGTCAGGCCGAAGGCGATGTTGTCGAACACCGTCATGTGCTTGAACAGCGCGTAGTGCTGGAAGACGAAACCGACGTTGCGCTGCTGCACAGTGCGCTGCAGGGCGTCCTCGCCACCGAACATCACGCGGCCGGAGGTCGGCGCGTCGAGGCCGGCGACGATGCGGAGCAGCGTCGTCTTGCCGGAGCCGGACGGGCCGAGCAGCGCCACGAGTTCGCCGCCCGGCACGTCGAGGCTGACGCCGTGCAGGGCCGGCGTCGTCCCGAACTCCTTGGTGAGGCCTTCGACGCGAACGTCCATCGGCCTCGCCCGTCCGTGGCCCGGCAGGCCGTTGAAGGACCCGGCGAAAGTCTGGTCGGCGATCATGTCCATGATGCGGTGGCCCTCGGCGATGTCGGGGTCAGTGCCGGCGCGTCGCGGCGGCGATCTGGTCGGCGAAGCGCCACTCGAGCAGCGTCTTCACGACCAGCGTGACGAGGGCGAGCAGGGCCAGCACCGAGGCGATCGCGAAGGCGCCGACGAAGTCGTACTCGTTGTAGAGAATCTCGACGTGCAGCGGCATCGTGTTGGTGAGGCCGCGGATGTGGCCGGACACCACCGAGACGGCGCCGAACTCGCCCATCGCCCGGGCGTTGCAGAGCAGCACCCCGTAGACGAGGCCCCATTTCACGTTCGGCAGCGTCACCCGCCGGAAGGTCTGCCAGCCGCTGGCCCCGAGCGACAGCGCCGCCTCCTCCTCGACCGTGCCCTGTTCCTGCATCAGCGGGATGAGCTCGCGGGCGACGAACGGGAAGGTGACGAAGATCGTCGCCAGCACGATGCCGGGCACGGCGAAGATCACCTTCACGCCATGCTCGGCGAGCCACGGGCCGAAATAGCCCTGCGCGCCGAACATCAGCACGTAGACGAGGCCGGCCACCACCGGCGAGACCGAGAACGGCAGGTCGATCAGGGTGATCAAGAGGCTCTTGCCGCGGAACTCGAACTTCGCGATCGCCCAGGCGGCGCAGACGCCGAAGACGAGGTTCGTCGGCACCGCGATCACCGCGACCAGCAGCGTCAGCTTGATCGCCGAGATCGCGTCCGGATCGGCGAGCGCCGCCAGCGCCGGACCGACGCCGCGCCGGAGCGCCTCGACGAACACCGAGACGAGCGGCAGGAACAGGAACAGCGCCAGGAAGGCGAGGGCCACGCCGATCAGCGCGACGCGCACCCACGGGGCTTCGGAGACGGGGGAGCGGAAGGCGTGCGCGCCCGCCGACGTCGCGGCGCGGTCAGACATCGCCGAACCTCCGTCGCGCCCAGGCCTGGATGAGGTTGATGGCGAGCAGCATCAGGAACGAGATGCCGAGCATCACCGCGGC
>CAMDHY010000045.1 GCA_945898215.1 Pseudoxanthobacter soli DSM 19599
TCAGGCCACGGCCTTGAGGGGCGCGGGAGCGTAGGCCCAGGGAAGCAGGTCGTCGATCTGGCTTTGAGCGTGGCCTTCGACGATGCGGGCGATGACGTCGGCGAGGTAGCTCTGCGGCTCGACGGCGTTGAGCTTTGCGGTTTCGACGAGCAAGGCGATCACGGCCCAGTGCTCGGCCCCACCGTCGGAGCCAGCGAAGAGGGCGTTCTTGCGGTTGAGAGCGATCGGCCGGATCGACCGTTCGACGACGTTCGTATCGATCTCGACGCGGCCGTCGTCGAGGAAGCGACAGAGGCCGGCCCATCGGCTCAGCGCGTAGCGGATCGCTTCGGCGAGCTTGCTCTTCTGGCTGACGAGGGCGAGCTTGTCCCGCAGCCACGGATCGAGGGCTTTGACGATGGGGAAGCTACGCGCCTGGCGGACGGCGCGCCGTTCCACGGCCGAGCGGCCGCGGATCTCGCCCTCGATGCGATAGAGTTCGGCAATGCGGGCGAGCGCCTCGGTGGCGATCGGCGCGGGGCCGGCCGCGGCGAACTCATAGAACCGCCGACGAACGTGGCTCCAGCAGCAGGCGAGGCGGACGGAGGTGCGCTCGGCCAGCACTCGATAGCCCGCATAGCCGTCGACCTGGAGGATTGGCCTGCTGCCGGTTCCGTGGACACCGAGATAGGGTTGTCCAAGGAACTGGAGGATGGAGATGCAACGCCGGAAGTTCTCTCGTGAGTTCAAGGTTGAGGCGGTACGGTTGATCAAGGAGCGGGGTGTTTCGGTTGCGCAGGCCGGGCGCGATCTGGATGTCCGTGAGAACGTCCTTCGCAAGTGGATGCGAGAGTTGTCGGCCGATCCGTCGCATGCGTTTCCCGGCCATGGCCAGGTGAAGCCGGAGCAGCTCGAGATCGACCGGCTTCCGCGCGAGGTGGCGAAGCTGAAGGCGGAGCGCGACATCCTAAAAAAGGCCGCAGCCTTCTTCGCGAGGGAAGCGACATGAGGTTCGCCTTCATCGCGAAGCACCGGGGCATCTGGCCGGTGGCGTGGCTGTGCGAAGCGCTGGATGTCTCCCGCTCGGGCTTCCATGCCTGGCTCAATCGGGGCCCGAGCAGGCGGGCACAGGAGGACCAGGTGATCGGCGGCGATGCCGGGGCCGTCGTCGGTGACCGTCACCACTGCCGCGCCGGCTTCGGTGTGCAGCGCGACGGTGATGTGGGCGTCCCCACCGGCAAACTTGACGGAATTGCCGACGACGTTGGTGAGGGCCTGCTCGATGAGGCTCAGGTCGGCGCGCACGAACGGCAGCGACGGGGCCGCCGTGACGGTGATCACCTGACGGGCGCCGCGCCGACGGGCCTGCCCGGCGATCTCGGAAAGATCCGTCCAGTCGCGCCTGAGTTCCAGACCGCCGGCTTCCAAACGCGTCATCGACAGGAGGTTGCGGACCATCGAGTCGAGGTGCTCGGCCTCCTCCTTCACCTGCGAGCAGGTCCCGCCGCGCCGGCTCGTCCATGCGCGCGCCGTAGTCGATGAGGCTCGTCGCGGCGCCGACGATGGAGGCGAGCGGCGTGCGGAAATCGTGGCTGATCGAGGCGAGCAGGATGCTGCGGACCCGTTCGGTCTCGGCCGCCGTGCGGGTGGCGGTGATCTCGCGCGACAGCATGGCCCGGCCCGGGTCTCGGCCCCCAGGCTCTCGGCCAGCCACAGCGCCGCGTCGAGCCGCGCCGCCGCGGACGAGATCGACCATCTCAGGCCCCCGCCGCCCAGCGCGCATAGAGGGCCATTCACGCGAAGGCGCCGAGGCCGAGGACGAGGAAGACGACGTCGGACATGGGATTTGCCTGCTCGTGGTGAGGACGGCGGAGGGCACCACGAAATGGCATCAAGGCTCGATACGGAGTTCGGCGCCCCCGCATAAAGACGTCATAAGGAACTGCCTCCGGCGCTCTCTGCCGGGCTCACCACGCGAGCGGGCCTGCAACACCCGAGCAAATTTGCCTTGGGCCCCTCGACGGCTCTTGCGCCGGCTCTGCGACTCTGCAAGCTGCCCGCAGGGGAAATCGAAATCGACACCGACATGTCCAGCAGCAGCGCCACGCGGCGTTCGCGCCGTCCCGCCGTCGAGTGGCCGACGGCGGCGATCGCCGCCCTGATCTATTGTGCCTGGCTCCTTCTCACCGTCTTTTGGGAGTGGATCCCGCTGTGGCTGCTGGTGCCGCTCGGCGCCTGGTTCGTCGCCTGGCACTCCTCGCTTCAGCACGAGGCGATGCATGGCCACCCGACCTTGAGCCGCGCCGTCAATACGGCTCTCGCCTGGCCGCCGCTGTCGCTCTGGCTGCCCTACTCGGTCTACCGGTTGCAGCACCTGCGCCATCACCGCGACGAGCACCTGACCGACCCGCTGGAAGACCCGGAATCGGCCTATTTCACGCCCGCCATGTGGGCGCGGATGCCTCGGTCGGTTCGCCTCGTCATGCGGTTCAACATGACGCTGGCCGGCCGCCTCACGATTGGGCCGGCGATCATGATCGGCTTCTTCCTCGCCGACGAGGCCAAGCGCGTCATTGCCGACGAGCCCGGCCGGCGGGCGATCTGGGCGTGGCACATGGTCGGCGTCGCCGCGGTCATCGTCTGGGTGGTGGCAATCTGCGGGATGCCGCTCTGGCTCTATCTCCTCGGCTTCGTCTATGCCGGCACGGCGCTGACCCGACTGCGCTCCTTCGCCGAGCACCGCTTCGCCGACCAGCCGGAGAAGCGCACGGCGATCGTCGAGAACGGCGGGCTGCTCGGGCTGCTCTACCTCAACAACAACCTGCACGTCCTCCACCACATCCGCCCGGCGGTGGCGTGGTACCGGCTGCCCGCCCTCTACCGCGCCTCGCGCGACCAGTTCGTCGCGCGCAACGGCGGGCTGGTGTACGACGGCTACCGTGACATCGCCCGCCGCTATCTCGTCGCCGAACACGACGACCCGCTGCATCCCCGCGCCAGGTGAATGTGCTACTCCGGCGGAGGGCATTCCCAGGTTGATCGACAGCCGGCACGCCCGGGATGCCACGGGAGATCGGCATGAGCGGAGACCGACTGGCCAGCCTCGCCATGTACGCCTGGCCGCCCGCAGTCGATGCCGCCAACGATCAGCTCTGGACCTTCGTTCGCGACCACCTGCGCGAGGAGGGCGTCGCCGGCGTGCCGGAGGCTCTCGACCGCAGCGTCGCCTATTCTGAACCGTGGCTCGATCCGCGGCTGCTCCTGGCACAGACCTGCGGACTGCCGTTCACGGAGCGTCTGCATGGTCGCGTCGATCTGGTGGCGACGCCGGTCTACCGCTTTCCGGGCGGTGTAGGACCGATCCGGTGCAGCTACATCGTGGTCGCCGCGAAAGCGTCCTTCGCGTCCGTGGAGGCCCTGCGTGGCTGCCGCGCGGCCATCAACGACACCGACAGCAACTCGGGCTTAAACCTGCTGCGGGCCCTCATTGCGCCCCTGTCGATGAACGGCCGGTTCTTCGCCTCGGTGACGGCGACGGGCGGGCACCGCGCGAGCCTCGCCGCCGTGAGCGCGGGCCATGTCGATGTCGCCGCGATCGACAGCGTGGTGTTCGGGCTCGCCGCGCAGCACGCGCCGGAGGCCGTCGCCGGCGTGCGTGTTCTGGCCGAGACGCCCGCGACGCCGTGGCTGCCCTACATCACCCGCGCCGATCCGACCGGCGTCGAGGTGGCGGCGCTGCGGCGGGCGCTGTCGGCGGCGATTGGGTCGCCGGAACTGGCGGCGGCACGCTCGGCCCTCGGCCTCGTCGGGCTCGCCTTCCTGCAGGACGGGGACTACGGCATCATCAGCCGCTACGCCGCCGAGGCCGCGGCGCTGGGATACTACGAGCTCGGCTGACGGCGGTCGGTGGGCGCTGGCGCCACGCCGGCGCTCAGTGCCGGTACGCCACCCCCGTCGCGATCCCCTCGGCCACCAGATCGCCGATCAGCGGGGCGAGCTTGAAGCCGTGGCCGGAGCAGGCCGAGATCACCGAGGCCTTCGCACCGACCGGTCCGACGACGAAGCCCTCGTCCTCCGTCACGGTGTAGAAGCAGGCCTTGCGCTCGAGGATCGTGTAGCGGTCGAAGCCGGTGAAGGCGAGGTCGGCGGCGGACAGCAGCCGCGCCACGTCGGCGTCGGTGGCCATGCGGTCGCCGTCGGCGTCGCCGGCGCGGGTGAACGTGTGGTCGCCGACCTTGAGCCGCGTCCCCGGCCGCGGCGGCAGCGTGTAGGTGCCGCTCTCGAGCCCGAGATCGAGGAAGATCGGTGCCGCCGCCCACGCCGCCGCGAGGTCCGTCGGTGGGGCGAGGAACAGCACCGCCTGGCGCGACGGCACGGCGCGGCCGCGGATCTCCGGCACCAGCCGGTCCGCCCACGCGCCGGCCGCGACGACCACCTGGTCGCCGGCAAACACCGTGCCGCCGGCAACGGCGACCGTGCCCGCCTCCGGGTCCACCACCTCGACCTTCGTCAGCGCGTGGAAGACCACCCCCTGCCCCGCCAGATGGACGACGAGGTCGGTGAGGATGCGGATCGGGAACAGCACGCCGGCGCCGCCGAACTCGACGGCGCGCGTCAGGCCGCCGGTGTTGATCATCGGATAGAGCGCCGCAATCTCGCTGACCGGCACCTCGCGCCAGGGGATGCCCATCGCCTCGAGATCGAGGATGGAGGCCCCGATCCACGGCGTCGGCTCGCGCTCCAGCACGATCGAGGGCAGCGGCGTCAGGTGGCAGGCGCCGATGTCGGCCCAGAGTTGCTCATAGAGGCGGAAGCAGTCGGGCATCAGCCGGGCGTAGCGGTGCATCTCGCCATAGGCGTGGCGGGTGATGCGGTGCTCGTCGTGCGAGGTCGCCTGCGGGTTCGGGATCGGCCCCTGGTCGAAGACCTCGACCTCGAAACCGCGCCGCACCAGCCCCCACGCGGTGGAGAGGCCGGCGATGCCGGCGCCGACGACGAGAACCTTGCCCTTGTGCATGCGGGACCTTCGACGCGAACGGAAACGGTGAAACAGGATGGCGCCGGCTCAGGCGGCGGCGGCGCGGGCGGCGGCGACCCAGCCCTTGTCGGCTGCCCAGTCGTCGGGCACGCCGTCGAAGCGGTCGAGCCGGTACTTGTCAAGGTCGGTGAACGAGCAGCGGCCGTCGACGACGAGGTCGCGGATCGCGTGGCCAGTCGCCGGCGACAGTCCGAAGCCGACCGCCGACATCGTGCAGATTGTGAGGTTTTCCGGCGACGACAGCCGGTCGATCACCGGCCGGCCGTCGGGCGTGTTCTCGATGAGGCCCGCCCACGAGCGGATGACGCGCACGTGCGCCGCCTTCGGCAGGAGCTCGGCGAGACGGCGGGCGAGATGGGCGGCGAGCGGCGACGTCGGGCGCGACAGCGGCGCGCCGTCCGGCGGCAGGTCGATCCACTCGTGCGGCCCGCCGCCATAGGCGAGGTTGCCGCGCAGCGTCTGGCGGCCGTAGAGGCCGTTGCCGTCGACGCCGCCGTGCGGCATCAGCGGCAGCGGCTCGGTGACGATCATCTCGGCGCGGGCGACGGCGACCGGAAGGCGGACGCCCACGGTGGCGAGCAGCCGGCCGCTCTGCGGCCCGGCGGTGACGACGACGTGGTCGCATTCAATGAGGCCGGTGGCCGTCTCGACGCCCGTCACCTTGCCGCCCCTCGCGACCAGCCGGACGACCGGCGTGTGCTGCAGGATGCGGCCGCCGAGATCCTGGATCGCCCATGCATAGGCCTGCACGGTGCGCTGCGGGTTGGCGTGGCCGCCGACCTTGAGATGGATGCCGCCGAGCGCGCTGTCGCCCGCCAAAGGCACACGGCGGCGCACCTCGTCGCCGTCGAGCGCCTCCCAGTCGTAGCCGTGGCGGCCGACCTCCTCGCCCATCCGGAGATAGGCGTTGAGGTGATACTCGGTGGTGGCGAAGATGATGCGCTCGCGGCGGTATTCGGTCGGGTAGCCGAGGAGTTCGTCCATCAGCGGCCAGAGCCGCTGCTCCTCGTGGAAGAGCGCGCTGTTGTAGTGGGTGCAGCCGCCGCCGTTGCGGCCCGACGCCTCCCAGCCGACGATGCCCTTGTCGACGACGAGGACGTCGACGCCCGAGCGGGCGAGCCACCAGGCGGCCGACAGGCCGCTGACGCCGCCGCCGACGACGACCACCGAGGCGCGGAGGGGAGCATCCATCGGGCCGCTCACATGTGCATGGTGAATTCGATCAGCTCCTGCTCGCGCGGGGTTCCGATCGCATCATAGGGGACCCACTGGGTGGGAATGCCGAACCAGACGTCCCACTGCTCCTCCGAGGCGGCCGTTTCCGGCAGGGTCGCGAGCACGGCGAGCGGTAGCGGCCGAACGGGAGCGCGGTAACCGGCGAGCGGGATGCCGGAGACCGGCACGCCGGCGCCGATCGCCATCACCATCGCCACCTGCTCGCGGCAGCGCCGGCCCTGGCACGGGCCCATGGTGACGCGCGTGAGCCGCTTCATCTGGTCGTGGCTCGGCGTCCCCTCCCCGGCCATCGCCGACAGCGTGCGGCAACGGTTCTCGGGGATGGCGGCGCCGAGATAGCGCGGCGGCTGCACGGCGACGAGTTCGGCGCGCGTCACCTCCTCGCACGGGCAGACGAGCACGTCGGTGCCGCCGGTCGATAGCAGCGCCTCCATCCAGCGGCGCCGGTGCGGCAACTGGTCATGGCCGTCCGGGCGCGGGGGAGGGACGGTGGACGCAGCGTCCCCGTCCGGCAACGTCAGCCCGCGGGCGGCGAGCACTGCGGCAGCCGCCCGGCGGCCGTGCGCTGCGGCCTCCTCCAGCGTCGCCAGGCGGCGACCCACGCCGGCGCAGTCGCCGGCGACGAAGATCGACGGCAGCGAGGTGGAGACGCGGTCGAGGCTGTCCGGCACGAAGCCGCCGCGGGCGCCGTCGAGCACGACGCGCACGCCGGCGGCGTCGAGGAGGTCGACGACCGGCACGCGGCCGACGGCGAGGCAGATCGTGTCACAGGCGATCGTCTCGTCCGGACGGTCACCCTCGACGGCGGCCACGACGGCGCCGGCAACGCCGAAGGCCCCGCGCACCGCCGACCGCACGACACTGCCGGCGATCATGCGGACACCCCGCTCGCTCAGCTCGGCGATGCGAAACGGATCGCCGAGCGGCGCCGGCGCCACCTCGACCAGCGCCGCCACCGCGAGGCCGCGCGCGAGCGCGCACTCTGCCGCCGTCAGCGCCAGATCGTCGGAGCCGAGCACGACGAGACTGCGACCGTCGAAGGCCTCATAGCGCTCGATGAGCGCCGTGAGCGCGACGGCGCCGACGACGCCCGGCTGGTCGGCGCCGTCGAAGGAATAGACGAGGTCGCGGGCGCCGCTGGCGACGATCAGCTGGTCGAAGCCGCAGAGCCACGCCGCGGTTTCATCGGCGAGCCCGACTACCGGCCCCGGCAGGGCATGCAGGGCGTCGCCCTCGACGAAGACGCTCCAGGCGGCGGTGCGGAGCGCCACGTCGACGCCGAGTTCGAAGGCCTCGGCGAGGTCGGGATTGGTCGCGAGCATCTGCTCGAGCATCCGCTGCGGCGCACCGATCGAGGCGTCGGCGCGGCCGCCATAGAGGAGCGGCACGTCGAGGCCGACGAGGCCCGGCGCGACGGGGTTCTCGTCGACGAGCTTCACCGACAGCCCGGCCCGCGCCGCCTCGAGCGCAGCCGCGAGCCCGGCCGGGCCGGCGCCGATGACGACGACGTCGAAGCGCTCGCGCGGCGGCGCGAACTTGCCGACCTGGGAGCGCGGATCCTGTGCCGGGATGTGGCCTGCGCCGTCGTCCATCAAACCTCCTCCAGCGCCGCGCCGAGGTCGGCGATCAGGTCGTCGATATGCTCGATGCCGACCGACAGCCGCAGCGTCGCGTCGTCGATCCCGGCCGCCTCGCGGCGCTCTTTCGGCACGGCGTAGTGGGTGGTGGTGGCCGGGTGGCAGATCAGCGTCTCGGTGCCGCCGAGGCTGACGGCCATGCGCAGCACGCGCAGCGCGTCGAGCATCCTGAATGCCTCCGCCTCGCCGCCGCGGATGCGGAACGAGAAGGTCGAGCCGGCGCCCGAGCATTGCCGCTCGAAGGCGGCGCGGGCGCGCGTGCCGGCGGCGAGGAAGCCGAGATAGGTGACGCTCGCCACCTTCGGGTGGTCGCGCAGGAAGGTGGCGACGGCGAGCGCGTTCTGCGCCGCCCGCTCCGTGCGCAGGTGCATCGTCTCGAAGGAGCGCAGCAGGAGCCACGAGGAGTGGGCGTCGAGCGTCGAGCCGACGAGGGTGCGGAACATCTTCAGCCGCGCGATGACGTCTGCTTTGCCGCTGACGCCGCCGGCGAGGAGGTCGCTGTGGCCGCCGGCATACTTCGTCAGCGACGTCATGCAGAGGTCGGCGCCGTGGGCGAGCGGGGTCTGCACGAACGGGCCGAGGAAGGTGTTGTCGACGCCGACGAGTGGGCGGCGGCCCTGGCGGCGGCCGATGTCGTCGGCGACGGCGGCAAGCAGCGCGATGTCGGTGACGGCGGCGGTGGGATTCGCCGGCGTTTCCGCCCAGACGAGGCCGACCGGCCCGGCCGCGATCGCCGCATCGGCGGCGGCCTCGATCGACTCCCGGTCGGTGCCGTCGGAGAAGCCGAAGCTGCGGATGCCGAAGCGCGGCAGCTCCTGGTGCACGAAGGCGTCGGTGCCGCCATAGATCGGCCGGCAGTGGACGAGCGTGTCGCCCGGCGACAGCTGCGTCAGCAGCACGGCGGTGATCGCCGCCATGCCGGTGGCGAACGCCGCCGACGCCTCGGCGCCGTCGAGGGCGGCAAGGCGCGCCTCCACCATGTCGAGGTTGGGATGGCCGAGGCGGCCGTAGATGTGCCCGCCCGCGCCGTTGTCGACGCCGTCGAAGAAGGCGACGTGGAGGTCCTTCGCCGCCTGCGCCGACGGATAGACGAAGGTCGACGTCAGATAGGCCGGCGGCTTCGCCGCGCCGTTTGCGGTGGCCGGGTCGTAGCCGTGGCCGACCGTCAGCGTCTCGCGGCGCACGGTGTCGTTGCGACGGCTCATCGTACCCACCCGCAGATCAAGCCCGACGGCCCTCTTCCGACCGGACCGCTCACGCGACCTCGGCGACGCGCAGGGTGGGGCCGCCGACGCGGGTCCGCACGCGGCTCACATACCAGTCGATGAAGCGCAGCACGAACGCCTCTCCCTCCGGCGAATAGGGCCCCGGCCGGTAGCCGCGGCCGTTGACGCCACGCTGGTTCATCTCGGCGAGGTCGCGGTCCTGGCGGTTGGTGACGTCCCAGGTCTCCATCAGCCGGGCGAGATCGTAGTCGATCCCCTCGACCGCGTCCTCCCGCACCAGCCACTTGCCGACGACGTGCGTCTCCTCCGGCCCGACCGGATAGGCGGAGAAGCTGAACACGTAGTCGCCGAGGCAGTGGGTGAAGTTGTGCGGCTCGGTGGCGAAGCGGAACGAGCCGAGGTCGCCGCCATCGATGTCGATCAGGGGCTTGGCCACCGCCGGCTTGCCGTCGCGCGACATCGAGATCATGCCCTCGTTGAGGGGGAAGCGCGCGCACTGCCACCACGGGCCGTCGCGCGGGCCGACCTCGAGGCCGTTCGCCTCCATGCGCTCGCAATAGGCGCGCTGCCGCTCGCCCTCCTCCTGCGCGAACTTCGGGGTGATGCCGACGGGGAAGGAGACGCCGAGCTCGGGATGGCAGGCGGCGCAGTGGTAGCACTCGCGGCCGTTCTCCATGACGAGCTTCCAGTTCGCCTTCTCGACGAGCGTCACCTCGTGGACGAGCTTCGTCTCGCGGAGCCGGAACGGCGCCAGCATCGGCTCGAGATCGGCGCGGAAGGCGGCGAAGTCCGGCGGGGTCTCGGACAGGCAGACATAGATCGCGCCGGCGACCGTCTCGACGTGGATCGGCACGAGCGCGTGGTCGGACGGATCGAAGTCGTCGTCCATCAGGCGCGCCCGCATCAGGCTGCCGTCGAGCTCGTAGGTCCACTGGTGATAGGGGCACGACAGCCGCGTCGCCTTGCCGTGACCGTCCGGACAGATCTGCGCGCCGCGGTGGCGGCAGGAGTTGAAGAAGCCGCGGATCGAACCGGTGCGGTCACGGAGGACGACGATCGGCGTGCGCCCGATGGTGAGGGCGAGGTAGGCGCCGGGCTTCGGCAGCTCGACCTCGAAGCCGACCATCAGCCAGCTCTCGCCGAAGATCGCCTCGACGTCGAAGGCGTAGAACTCCGGATCGGTGTAGAACTCCTGCGGCAGGGTGTGCCCTGGCCGCCACGTGTCGAGACAGTCCCTGATCCGTCGTTCGTCGCGCATGCGAGGCCTCCGTCACCTCCCGCCAGCATGACACGGCCGGTCGCGCCGGCGACAATGTTGATTACTCATGCTCCAATTCGAAAAAAGCAATTGAGGCGGCCGTGCGCAAACCTCATCATCCCATGCAAGAAAAAGATTGTCTTCCACGGGTGACACACCAGAGCCGCGCCGGACGCGACACGTCGCCGGGCGGCCCGATGATCCAATCGAGGGGCGGGTGATCGACAGAAAGTGGCTGCCGCTCAATGCGTTGCGCGCCTTCGAGGCAGTCGGCCGGCGGCTCAGCTTCACCGGCGGCGCGCAGTCGCTGCACGTCACGCAGAGCGCCCTCAGCCGCCACGTCATCAGCCTCGAGCAGCTCATCGGCAAGCGCCTGATCGACCGCCGCGCCCATGGCATCGCCCTCACCGAGGCGGGCGCCAAGCTCCTGCCCGTGCTGGAGAAGAGCTTCGACCGCATCGAGAAGGTGCTGGACGAGATCCGCAGCGAGGAGACGGCCGAGCGCGTCCTCAAGGTGCACATGCCGCCGACGTTCCTGCAGCGGGTCGGCATGCAGCTTCTGCACGAGTTCCGCGGCGAATATCCGAATGTCGCCATCGACGTCTCGAGCGCCTACGGCAACGGCCTGCCGGCGCGCGAGGTCGACGTCGCCGTCGTCTACGACAAGCCGACCGTCTCCGACGACATCCTCGACCTCCTGTGGATGGAGCGGGTGACGCCCGTCTGTTCGCCGGCGCTCGCCGCGCGCTTCGCGGGCCGGCCGCTCGGCGAGTTGATCGCCGATAGCGAGCTCCTGCACGTTCGCGTCGAGGGGCAGGCGCCGAGCCACCTGTGGACGCAGTTCGCCCGCGTCGGCGGCCTGCGCATCGACACCGTCAAGGGGATCACCTTCGACACCCTCGCCCTCGCCGTCCAGTACGCAAAGCGGGGCCATGGCGTCGTGCTCGCCGACATCGATCTCTTCATCGAAGAGATGAACGATGGAAGTCTCGGCGTTCCCGCCCGTGATGTCGAGTACATGGACGGCTATGGTTACTTCCTCAGCTTGCATCCCGAGGACCTCGACGACCCATTGATCGCGCTGTTCCGGACGTGGGTGATTTCGCGGATCGCCGGTATTGACCGGGGCGGTTCCTCCGTTAGCTTGGAGGACATGGCCAAACCGCGGCGCCGACGGGGCAGCGGCGCGACGCCGACGCAGCGGGACGAGCGACCGGGGGACTAGCGACCGGGGACAGCGAGCGATCCGGGGACTAGCGAGCGACCGGGACTGCGTCAGCGCCGCTGGCTCGCAGCGGCCCCCCGCGGCGTCCGCCGGGCGTGCTTCGACCACCCCCGAGGGGGTGGGTCATTCGACAGCGGCGGCCTGCCGGCGCCAGCGTTTCGACGACGTGACCAACCAGAGTGGGAGCCGTGACCTCATGAAAAGACTTCTCGCCTCGACGATCGTCGCCGCAGGTCTCGCCGCCGGCGTGTCCCTCGGCGGCACGGCGCCGGCGCGCGCCGCCGACTGCGGCACCGTCACCATCGCCAACATGAACTGGGCCTCCGCCGAGGTGCTGGCCTGGATCGACCAGATCATCCTGTCGAAGGGCTACGGCTGCAACGCCGAGCTCGTGCCCGGCGACACCACGCCGACCCTGACGTCGATGATGGAGAAGGGCGAGCCCGACGTCGCCCCGGAAGCCTGGGTCAACGCCGCCCGCGAGCCGCTCGACAAGGCGGTCGGCGAGGGCCGGCTCTACTTCGCCTCCGAGGCCCTGCCGGACGGCGGCGTCGAGGGCTGGTGGATTCCGAAGTACCTCGCCGAGGCGCATCCCGACATCAAGACGATCGACGACGCCCTGAAGCATCCGGAGCTCTTCCCGGCACCTGAGGACGCCTCCAAGGGCGCCGTCTACAACTGCCCGACCGGCTGGGCCTGCCAGATCCTCACCGCCAACTTCTTCAAGGCCTACGGCGCCGCCGACAAGGGCTTCGTGATGGTCGACACCGGTTCAGGCGCCGGCCTCGACGGCTCGATCGCCAAGGCCTACGAGCGCAAGGAAGGCTGGCTCGGCTACTACTGGGCGCCGACCGCCATCCTCGGCAAGTACGAGATGGTGAAGCTGTCGATGGGCGACGGCGTCACCCACGACCCGGCCGAGTGGAACCGCTGCAACACCGTGCTCGACTGCGCCGACCCGAAGCCGAACGCCTGGTCGAAGTCGGAGATCTTCACCGTCGTGACGTCGCGCTTCAAGGACGCCGCCGGCCCGGCCTACGAGTATCTGACGAAGCGGACGTGGAGCAACGACACCGTCAACAAGCTGCTCGCCTGGATGGTCGACAACCAGGCGACCGGCGAGCAGGGTGCCATCCACTTCCTGAAGACGCAGCCGCAGGTCTGGGAGAAGTGGGTGAGCCCGGAGGCGGCCGAGAAGATCAAGGCCTCGATCTGAGGCAGGCCTAGGCGGAGGGCGGTCGCCCGCCCTCCGCCCTCAAGGCGCGCCGGCGTCAGAGCCGGCGGATCGCGCCGGACATCCTCGCGGGGCACATGGACGGGAGCACGCCGATGGAGTGGTTCACGACGTTCCCGACGATGGACAACGAGCGCCTGACGGCCCTGAAAAAGGCCATCGACGAGGGCTTCCGCAACTTCACCCGCGCCTACGGCGAGAGCTTCGAGATCGCCTTCGAGCCGCTCAAGATTTTCATGATCTGGGTCGAGCGGCTGATGACGACGACGCCCTGGCCGATCATCCTCGTCGGCATCCTCGCCATCGCCTGGCTCGCCAGCCGCAGCCTCAAGATCGTCGTCGGCGCGGCCCTGGCGCTGTTCGCCATCGGCTATTTCGGCATGTGGGACGACACCATGAAGACGATCGCGATGATCGTCGTGGCGACCCTCACCGCCCTCGTCATCGGCATCCCGCTCGGCGTCGTGATGTCGTTCTCGAAGCGCATGCGCAGCGTCGTCATGCCGATCCTCGACGTCATGCAGACGATGCCGAGCTTCGTCTACCTGATCCCGGTGGTGATGCTGCTCGGCATCGGCAAGGTGCCGGGTCTGATCGCCGTCGTCATCTACGCGCTGCCGCCGGTGATCCGCCTCACCGATCTCGGCATCCGCCTCGTCGACCGCGACGTCATCGAGGCGGCCGACGCCTACGGCTCGTCGCGCTGGCAGCGCCTCGCCAACGTGCAGCTGCCGCTGGCGCTGCCCACCATCATGGCGGGCGTCAACCAGACGATCATGATGGCACTCTCGATGGTCGTCGTCGCCTCGATGATCGGCGTGCAGGGCCTCGGCCAGCCGGTGCTGAAGGCGATCGCCAACCAGTACTTCACCCTCGGCGTCTTCAACGGCTTCGCCATCGTCGGCATCGCCATCATCTTCGATCGCGTCAGCCAGGAATTCGGCCGGCGGCTGCAGAAGCACCGGGAAATTGTGCATGGGCACTAGGATCGACGGCATCAAGCTCCGGCACGTCTACAAGATCTTCGGGTCCGAGCCGGCCGCCTACGTGGAGCGCGTCAAGGCGGGCATGACGAAGACGGAGCTGCTCGCGCACAACCACGTCCTCGGCCTGCGCGACATCTCGATGGACATTCCCGGCGGGGCGATCCAGGTGGTGATGGGGCTGTCGGGCTCCGGCAAGTCGACGCTCATCCGCCACATCAACCGCCTGATCGAACCCACCGCCGGCGAGGTGCTCGTCGACGACGTCGCCGTCGTCAAGATGACGCCGACGGAACTGCGCGAGTTCCGGCGCACGCGCACCGCCATGGTGTTCCAGAAGTTCGGCCTGCTGCCGCACTGGACGGTGCTCGACAACACGATGTTCGGCCTCAAGGTGCGCGGCACCGCGCCGGCCGAGCGCCGCGACACGGCGATGCGCTGGATCGAGCGGGTGGGCCTCAAGGGCTTCGAGGAGAAGTACCCGAACCAGCTGTCAGGCGGCATGCAGCAGCGCGTCGGCCTCGCCCGCGCGCTCGCCAACGACGCGCCGATCCTGCTCATGGACGAGGCGTTCTCGGCGCTCGACCCGCTCATCCGCGTCGACATGCAGACGGTGCTGCTCGACCTGCAGACCGAGATCCGCAAGACCATCGTCTTCATCACCCACGATCTCGACGAGGCGCTCCGGCTCGGCGACCACATCGCCATCCTGCGCGACGGCGCGCTTGTGCAGAAGGGAACGGCCCAGGACATCGTGATGACGCCGGCCGACGACTATGTCGCGAGCTTCGTCAAGGAGGTGAACCGCGGCCGGGTAATCCTGGTGGAATCGGTGATGACCGCCATCGGCGCCGGCCTGGTGGCCTCCGACAGCCTGCCGAGGGTGGCGGCGAAGGACCCGATCGAGTTGGCGAGCAAGGTGATGTCGGACGCCGGCGCCGGCCAGGCTGTGGCCTGCTGCGAGGCCGGGCGCCCGGTCGGGATGGTGACGATGCGCGACGTCATCAACACCATGACGACGCCCGCCGCCTATCCCTCCATCGCTCGCCTCGCCGCCGCCGAGCCGATCGCCGACGTCGCCTGAGCGGGCGGCGGCGGACGGCGTCCCTCAGTTCGCCGGCTTCGGCACGACCGGCGCGACCGGGCCGCCGGCCGTCTTCCAGGCGCCGAAGCCGCCCGCGAGGTGGCTGACGTTCTCCAGCCCCATGTCTTGCACCGTCTTCGTCGCCAGCGCCGAGCGCCAGCCGCTCGCGCAGAAGAAGACGAAGCGCTTCGGCTCCTGGAACACCGGCTTGGCGTAGGGGCTCTCGGGGTCCACCCAGAATTCCAGCATGCCGCGCGGGCAGGAGAAGGCGCCCGGGATGCTGCCGTCGCGCTCCCGTTCGCGCGGATCGCGCAGGTCGACGAAGACGACGTCGTCGCGCCCGTGCAGCGACATCGCCTCGGCGGGCACGACCGCCGTCACCTCGGCACCGGCTTCGGCGAGCAGTTGCTTGTAGCCCTTCTTCACCGTCGATCCTCCCGTTTCGCCCCCACCGACCCTAGACCCCGCGACGGGGTCGCGACAGAGCCGGCGAGCGTCCGGCGCTGCCGGAAGCGCACGCCGCGGAACAACCGGGCCGGCCCGTCGTTTGTGTCTTCAGCCGCCGTCACCGGTCGAGGACACGCCCCATGAGCCCTGAACCCCGACAGCCGCCCGTCCCCCAACCCGGCCCCGGACCGGTCGATCCCTCGGACCCGCTGGGGCCGCCGGTCCCGCCGATCACCGAGCCCGATCCGGAGGACCCGGCCGATATGCCGCCGCTGCCGAATCCGGACGAGCAGAACCCGCCGATGCAGGCGAGCGCCCCCTGATCCACAGCCTCGGCCCGACCATGCCAAACCATCCCATCAGCGACACCGCGTCCGGCTCCCGCAACGGGGGCCAGTCTGCCTGGCGACTTCGGGAGCTTCCCCCGTTCGGCGATCCCGACGAGCCCTATCCGCCGCCCGAGCTCGCGCCCGAAGTGGCGGACGATCCCCGCGGTGTCTATCTGCCGCCTGCGGAAGAGACCGCGAAAGCGCCCTGAGCGGCTCACCCGGCCCACCCGAGGCTCCGGGTCGATCCGGGGATCGACGCGCCGGCCGTTTGGCGTCAGGATCGCCCCCGGAGCACGGAAGAAGCTGCCGATTCCGCCCCACCTCGCCCGGGGGAACCGGCGGGGGGAGAGGGCGAACGGCCCTTATGCTCCGCCAGGGGGCCTTCATGACGACCATGTTGGACACACGACGTCCGCTGGGGGCGGTTTTCGCCGTTGCGGCCGTGGCGGCGATCGCCGCGCTCGGTCCGGTGCAGCCAGCCGCCGCGCAGACCATCGGCTATGCGCAGGCGATCGACATCCTCGCCGATAGCTGCGGCCAGGACATTCTCAAGCACTGCAAGGGAATCAATCTCGGCGGCGGCCGCATCGAGGGCTGCCTCACCGAGAGCCCGAAGGTGTCGCAGACCTGCAAGGTCGATCTCGTGCGGGTGCAGGGCCTACTCGCCGCCCGCGCCGCGGCCCAGGCCGCCGTCAGCCAGATCTGCAATCGCGATGCCCAGCAGTTCTGCAAACTGACGAAGCCGGGCAAGGGCAACATCCTCAACTGCCTGCTGAAGGCCGCGCCCAGCGTGAGCGCCAACTGCAACGCGGCGATCGACGCCGCCGGCTATCGCTGACCCGCGCCTGGCAGAGAGAGAAACACCCATGTCCTCGCGAATCCTGACCGCGCTCGTCGCGGTGGCGCTGCTGTCGCTTCCCGCCGGCGCCCAGACCAAGCTCGACCGCAACGAGATCATCAACAGCCTGTCGGGGCTTCCCGCATCGGGCCACGGCGTCACCGCCGCGCTGCTTCGCCAGCAGGCCCTCGACAACATCGCCCAGTATCCCGGCGACAACGCCACGACGGCGCTGCCGCTCGCCGCCCAGCTCGCCAAGCTGCGCCAGTTCAACGTCGAGATCGTCTTCGACTTCGATTCGGCGACGATCCGGCCGGAATCCTACGAGACGATCGGGCTGATGGCGGACGCCCTCCACCACCCCTACCTGCTGCAGTACCGCTTCCTGGTGATTGGCCACACCGACGCCAAGGGCGACCGCAAGTACAATCTCGAGCTCAGCCAGAAGCGCGCCGATTCGATCCGCGAGGCGCTCACCACCACCTTCCGCGTCGATCCCGCCCGCCTCGACGCGGTCGGCCTCGGCGAGGAACAGCTGCGCGACCCGGCAGACCCCTACGCCCAGGTGAACCGCCGCGTGCAGCTCATCAACATCGGCGACTGAGCGCGCTCTCCAGCGGCGCCGTCTCTGGCGGACGGCGCCGCTTGCGCTATCCTGACGGCCCCTCCCCGGAGCCGGTCCGATGATCCGTGGTCTCGCCGTGCTGCTCGTCTGTCAGCTCCTCGGCGAGGCGGCGGTGCGCGCCGCCGGGCTGCCGCTGCCCGGCCCCGTGCTCGGCCTCGTGCTGCTCATCGCCGTCTTCGCCGTGGTGCGAGCGCGCGCCTCCCCCGACGGGCCGGCCGCCGCCACCCTCGACGACGCCGAGGCGACGGGCGACCGTGTCCTCTCGGTGCTCGGCCTGTTGTTTGTGCCGGCCGGCGTCGGCGTCGTCACCGAGCTCGACCTGTTCGGCCGCCACGGGGCGGCGCTGGCCGTCGTCCTCGCCGTCTCGGTGGTGGCGACGCTGCTCGTGACGGTGCTGACCTTCCGCGCGGCGAAGCGGCTGTTGCCCGCCGCCGGCCCCGACCCGGCGGGGGAACCGGGCGATGGCTGATTCCCCCTTCGATCTCTGGGCCTATCTCTCGACGACGCCCCTCCTCTGGCTGACGGTGACGCTCGTCGTCTGGGTCGGCGCCGACCGCCTCGCCGCCCGGAGCGGTCGCCACCCGCTCGCCAATCCGGTACTCCTGTCGATCCTCGTCGTCGCCGTCGTGCTGGCACTGACCGCCACGCCCTATGCGATCTACTTCGAGGGCGCGCAGTTCGTGCACTTCCTGCTCGGACCGGCGACAGTGGCGCTGGCGGTACCGCTTTATCGCGCCCGCGTGCGCATCCGGAAGAGCCTCCTCCCGATCGCCGTAGCCCTCGTCGCCGGATCGCTGACGGCGATCCTGTCGGCGGTCGGCGTCGGCATGGCGCTCGGGCTGCCGCACGAGGCGCTGGTGGCGCTCGCCCCGAAATCGGCGACGGCGCCCGTGGCGATGGGCATCGCCGAGGCGCTCGGCGGCGATCCGGCGCTGACCGCCGTGCTCGTCATCCTCACCGGCATCCTCGGCGCAATCGTCGTGACACCGCTGATGAACGGCCTCGGCATCCGCGACTATGAGGCCCGCGGCTTCGCCGTCGGCCTCGCCTCGCACGGCATCGGCACGGCGCGCGCCTTCTCCGTCGACAGCCTCGCCGGCACCTTCGCCGGCATCGCCATGGCGATGAACGCGGTGGCGACGGCGCTGATCGCGCCGCTGGTGATCCGCGCCCTCGGCCTGTGAGATGATGTGACGATGAGCGAATCGACCGATCGCGCGGCGGCGGAGCGTAACCGGGCCGCCGCCTACTGGGACCGCCCCGCCCCCGTGGCGAAGCTCGCGCGATGGTGGGCGTGGCCGCGCATCGTCGCCCACCAGAACGGGCTGATCTGTGGCGAGCCGCTTCCCGCCTGGGGCGCCGGCCTCGTGCGCGAGATCGGGCGGCGCTGGCCCGGCCGCCGTTTCCGCCGCGCCGTCTCGGTCGGCTGCGGCAACGGCGCCAAGGAGCTCGAGCTCCTGCGCAGCGGCCTCGTCCAGCACTTCGACCTCTACGAGATTTCCGAGGCGCGCATCCGCCACGGCCGGAAGCTGCACGACAGGGCCGGCCTCTCCGACCGCGTCACCTGGCACACCCACGACGGCGTCGCGGCGATGGAGCTCGGCGCCCGCTACGACCTCGTCACCTGGGACAACGGCCTCCACCACATGCCCGACACCGCCCGCGCGGTCGCCGCCAGCGTCACGGCGCTGCGGCCGGGCGGCGTCTTCCTGATGAACGACTATGTCGGGCCGAACCACTTCCAGTGGAGCCCGCGCACCCTCGCCTACGCCACCGCCGTCCGTCATCGGCTCCCGGAAATCCTACTGCGCGACCCTGCCGATCCGGCGCGCCGCCTGCCGGTGACGTTCACCCGCCCCGACCGCGGCGCGATGATTGCCCTCGACCCGAGCGAGGCGGCGACGAGCGAGGCGATCCTCCCGGCGATCCGCCAGCACTTCCCCGACGCCAGCATCTGGATGCTCGGGGGCGCCATCTACCACCTCGCCCTCAACGACGTGCTCGCCAACCTCGATCCGGCGCGCGACGGGCCTCTGCTCGAATCGCTACTGCTCCTCGACCTCGCTCTGGCCGAGCTCGGGGAGAACCAGTACGCCGCCTGCCTCGCCTGCGTTCCCTGAGGCGCCGCCGCCGCGGCCATCACCCTGTCGTCATCGATGATCGCCACCTTGGCGAGTGGCCATGCCCCGCTGTACGGTCTGGGCGGGGCTGGGCTTCGCGTGGTGCTTCAGCAGCCGGTGCGTCCGGCGAACTCTAGGGGAATTCCATGGTACCTGTCGTTGCGTCGATGAGCCTCGAGCGCCTGCACGTCCAGGGCGCGAAGGACAAGACCGTCAATTGGAAGGGCTCCTTCGCGTCGTGCGGCGGCAATGGTGCCGTCGCGTCTTCGACCATCGTCTACGAGATCGAGCCCGGCGATCACCTTGGCTGGCACACGGACGCCACCGAAGAGACGCAGTACATCATCGCCGGCACGGGCACGCTGTCGATGGAAGACGGCCACCATGCAGTCGGCCCCGGCAGCGTCTTCGTGCTGTCGGCGAACGTGCGCCACGACCTCGCAAACACCGGCACCGAGACGCTGCGGGCGGTCGCCTTCTTCTCCGCGGCGATGTTCACGCAGACCTTCGACGAAGTGATGATGCCGCCGAACACCCACGTGCTCGGCACGCCGAACCGCAACGGCTGATCCGTCGCAGCCTTCCGCCGGCGTCCTGCGACGCCGGCGGCTTCGCCCCGGGGCGCCAGGCGCCGCTGCCGCGGACGTCAGACCGCGCCGACTTTGAACACGCGCTTCTTCCCCTGTTTCACCGGCACGACGACGTTGACCCGGCTCGCCCCGTAGCGCAGCTCGGCCGCCGTGGCGGCGAGCAGCCGGCGCCGCATCGCGGCGAGCGCGGCATCCGCCTGCATGGCGGTCTCCAGTTCCGCGAAGTCGATGCCGGCGTGCTTCTCGCGCACGGCCCGGTTCGTCTCCTGGGTCAGCTGGGCGCGGCGCATGGCGCCGAAGCTGCGCGACTTCGCGTGGAACACGTAGGTATCGGCGGCGACGAGCAGGCGGTGTCCCGCCGCCCGCAGCCGAAGGCAGAGGTCGGTCTCCTCGCCGTAGCCGTGCGGGAAGTTCTCGTCGTCCAGCCAGCCGAGTTCGGCAATCAGTCCCCGCCGATAGAGGCCGCAGAAGCCGTTCAGCAGCGGGAACGGCACTGTGAGGCCGTCGGCCACCCGCTCGACCAGTTCACCATAAGTGTCGATCGTCCAGCCGACCGGCACGGAATTCACCGCCCATTCGCCGGTGCGCGTCTTCACCTTCGGCACCGACTGCCAGCTGGCGGCATTCGACACCGGCCCGACCCCGGCGACGTCGGGAGCGGAGACGAGGGCGGCGTGCAGCTTGTCGAGCCAGCCCGCGGTCACCACGACGTCGCTGTTGGCGATGACAACGGCGTCGGCGACGCAGCTCTGCAGGCCGATGTTGACGGCGCGCGTGTAGCCGAGGTTGCCGGGGTTGGCGATTGCCCGGATGCGCGGATCGGCGGCGCGGAAGCCGGCGATGCGGCCGCGCGTGGCAGCGCCGGAGCCGTCGTCGACGAGCACGAGCTCGAACGGCGAATGGGTGTGGCGCACCACCGATTCGACCAGCGCGTTGAGGTCGCGCACCGCCTCGTGGACCGGCACGACGATCTGCACGAACGGTGTCGTCGTCGTCGCCGGCGTCTGTCGCCGCGGCACGGCGGCGACGCCGCCGCCGGCGAGCCGCGTCGGGTTGCGCGCCACCACGCCGTCGCGCCAGAGGCCGGAGAGCTGCAGCGCCTCCACCTGGTCGTGGATGGTCTTGTCCTCGAAGCGGCCGGTGGCGGCGGCCGGCGCCGCGGAGAAGGTCGAACGTGTCGTCACCTGCGGGGCGAACACAACGCACTCGCCGAGGCCGCCGAGCTCGAAGCAGAGCACCAGTTCGGCCCCCGCCTCGATCGGCCCGCGGAAGCGTCCGGGGATCGCCACCGGCACCGCGTGCAGCCGCACGACGCCGGAGCCGTAGATGCGCTTGCGGACGGTGGCGACCTTCTCGATGTGGTTGCCCTCGCGCACCAGCCCCAGGAAGAGCTCGGTGACGCCGATCGGCGAGGATTCGACCGTCCGGCGCAGCAGCAACCCGACATCGACGAACAGCCAGTCGCCCTCGATCTCCTTGAGGCGGATCCGCCCGAAGACGCGCAGGTGCCCGCCGGAGTGGCGGCGCCGCACCCGCACGGCCAGCGCGTACTGGTCGTCGGCGAGCGCCAGGCCGTGCGGCCGCTCCGCCCGCACCATCGCCCGGACCGGCGAGGCGCCGCGATAGTCGAACCACCACCCGGCGGCCGTCTCGCACGGAAGCTCCCGCGGCACGACGGTCAGGCCGTGCGGCCAGGAGCGGAAGTCGGCGTTGCGGACGCGGTTCTTCGGCGGCGGCGGCTCGACGGAACGATCGCGGGCGGCCGTCGGGGCGATGTGGATGGGCGAGCCCTGCAGCGCCTCGCCGTCGATGACGCGGGCCTCGACGACATGGGCGCCGCCGTCGAGGCACTCGTCCGGCAGCGGCACGACAAACCCGCAGGCGGGGTCCTCGAGCTGCGGCGAGACGAGGTCGCGGCGGAACTGGTCGGCCGCCACCACGATAATGGCGGTGCCGTCGACGAGGATCTCGACCTCGAGCTTGCGGCCGGCCGGCATCGTCGTCGCCCAGCCGGTCAGCATGCCGGTCGGTGCCAGCCCTTCGAATTGCCCGATCACCGTCATGAAGCCGCGCCCGTCCCCGGTTCCTGCCAGAAGGCTGCCCGCCCGCCCGCGCCTGGCCGCGGACCAGCGGCCGAGCGCAGCTTCGGGGACCGCCGGAGCGATGGCAAGGCCCGCCGCACATCAGCCCTAACGGCGACGCCGCCCGCGGATTCATCATGCCGTGAAGTGAGGCCCCTCGCCCCTTCCGCCGCCAGCGAGCCTCGCACTATCATGCGCCCCGCCACAGGGATCAGAAGATGACGTCGCCTCTCCGTCCGACCGTCCGCCTCAGCCGATGACCGTCGCGGCGGAGAAGATCATGTTCGTGCTGCCGGTCTCCGGCGGCAGCGGCGGCGCCAACTCGGTGTTCCAGGAGGCCGACGCGATCCTGCGCTTCGGCGTGCCGGTGCTGATCGCCGCCAACACCGGCAACGTCATGGGCCTGCGCGAATCCTACCGCGAGTTCCAGGCGCTCGCCGGCGCGATCGTCGGCTTCGACGGTCCGGAGGGCCTCGCGGCGCTCGCCCGCCAGCACGACGTGACGACACTCGTCGCCACCACCAACCAGTCGGTCCACACCGTCGTCATGGCGCGGCGCGAGCATCTCGCCGACCGCGAGGTGCGCGTCGCCTACTACGTGCAGGACTACGAGCCGCTGTTCTATCCCTACGGCAGCGCCGAGTGGAACGGCGCCCGCGCCTCCTACGGCGCCGACCCCGACCTCATCCTGTTCGCCAAGACGCACTGGCTGCAGGAGGTCGTCGAGGCGAACCACGGCGTCACCGTCCACAAGGTCGAGGCGAGCATCGACCACGGCGAGTTCTTCCCCGACTTCGCCGTGCGCGCCGACCCGACCCGCCCGCTGACGATCGCGGCGATGCTGCGTCCCTCGACGCCGCGTCGCGCGCCGCGCCGCACCGCCCGCATCCTCTCCACCCTCGCCCACGAGTTCGAGGGCAAGGTGCGCTGCGTCTCGTTCGGCTGCGAGTGGCAGGAGGTCTTCCGTCACGGCCTGGTGCTGACCGGCGTCGACCACCGCGGCCGTCTCAGCCGCGCGGCGACGGCCCGCCTCTTGCGCGGGGTCGACCTCTTCCTCGACCTGTCGGACTATCAGGCCTTCGGCCGCACCGCGCTCGAGGGCATGTCGTGCGGGGCGGTGCCGGTGGTGCCGATCCACGGCGGCGCCGGCGAGTTCGCCATCGACGGCGACAACGCCTTCCTCGTCGACACCCGCCACGACGAGGCGATCCTCGCCGCCGTTCGCGGCTTCATCGCCCTGCCCGAGCGGGAGCGCCGCGCCATGGCGCTGTCCGCCGTCGACACCGGATATCGCTACACGCCGGAGCGGGCGGCGCTGTCGGAGCTCAGGCTGCTGTCGACGGGCTTCGCCGCCGCCTGAGGGCGGGCCCCGGCCCGCCCCGCTCGCGACGCCTCACTCGCAGGGCTTGGCGTCGAGATATTCGAGCGAGGTCAGCTTGCCGAGGATGGTGAAGTCGCCGTAGTCGAGCTCGAGCTTGCGGGTGACGCCGTTGGCGTAGACGAGGAACGACAGCTCGTACATCGGCGTCTGCTCGGCGCGGTCGCCGCCCGTCTCGAAGTAAGACAGCCGCACCGGCCAGCGCGCGCCGGCGCCGAGCCGCTCCACCGCCTTGTCGTCGTCCAGCCCTGCCTCGTCGGCACCGGCGGCCGGCTTGCCGATGACGGCCGTGGTGGCGAAGATCTTCTCGCCCTTCTCCGAACCGTCGTAGAGGTCGGCCTGCAGGATCGTGTCGCCGGCCTCGGCCGTCTCGATCACCTTGACGATGTGTTGCGTCGGGAACAGCGGGCCGCGATCGAACGTCACCTGCTTCTGCGCCGGCTTGGCGAGGTCGACGACGACACTGCCCCCGTCGCGGGTGGCGACACCCTTCGCCTCCTCCGAGAGCTTCTGGTCGACATAGCTCTGGGTGACGAACTGGAAGGTGTCGCCGACCGCGTCCTCGTAGCTCGTGGTGCGCAGGTCGGTGAGCAGAGAGCCGCCCTCCTGGTCGTCGATGCGCGAGACGAAGCGGAAATTCGTGGTGAAGCCCTCGCAGGCCGAGCCGGTGAATTCGGTGACGATGCGCCCGGTGACCCCGGAGATGTTGCCGTCGTCGTCGCTCTCGCCGAGCGTCATGTCGTAGACGGCGCGGTGCGGCTGCAGCCCGGCGGCGATCTTCGAGACGGGCGCGGTCGCGGCGGTCGCGGGCAGCGCGGCGAGGAGCACGGCACCGGCGACGAGGGTCGCGAGCGGACGCGGAGACGGCATCGAGAAACCTCCAGAAGGGACGCCGGCTTCACACCCGGGAAGGCGGGCGCGCCGTTGCGGCGCCGGGCGAATTCGGCCATGAGGGTGACACGCCGCCGACCCGGCGGACAAGCACGCTCGCAAGCGACGAGGACGAGATCATGGCCGAAACCGTCGAAGATCGCCTGAAGGCCCTGGGGCTGACGCTGCCGGAGGCCGTCGCGCCGGTCGCCAACTATGTTCCCGCGATGCTCGCCGGCTCGCTGCTGCACGTCTCCGGCCAGTTGCCGATGGAGAACGGCAAGCCGAAGCTCGTCGGCAACCTCGGCGACGGCGTCTCGGTCGAGGATGCGGCGGCGTGCGCCCGCATCTGCGCCCTGCACGTGCTGGCCCAGGTGAAGGCGACGGTCGGCGACCTTTCCAAGGTGAAGCGGGTGGTCAAGGTCGTCGGCTTCGTCGCCTCGGCGCCGGGCTTCACCGACCAGCCGAAGGTCGTCAACGGCGCCTCCGACCTGTTCGTCGCCGCCCTCGGCGAGGCCGGCCGTCACGCCCGTTCGTCGGTCGGCGTCGCTATGCTGCCGCTCGGCGTACCGGTCGAGGTCGAGGCGATCTTCGAGATCGCCTGAGGACGCAGAACCGGGCGCGGCGGGACCGCGCCCGGTCACTCAGGAGAATCCGGCGCGGCTAACCCGCGCCCGGCAATCCTAAGGCCGCGGCGAGGTCGCCACGGCACGGGAGACGCGGTGATGGCGGCACCTTCCTGGCTGACGGCGCGCCCGGTCGCCCACCGCGGGCTGCACGACGCGCCCCGCGGCGTCCTTGAAAACACCCTGCCGGCGGCGCTCGCCGCCGTCGAGCACGGCTTCTCGATCGAGGTCGACCTGCAGCTGTCGCGTGATGGCGAGGTGATCGTCTTCCACGACGACACACTGGAGCGCCTGACAACCGGCACCGGCCGCGTCGGCGCCCGCACCGCGGCCGAGCTCGCCGACATCCCCTTCAAGGCCACCGACGCCCGCATCCCGACGCTGCCGGACCTGCTCGACACCGTCGCCGGCCGCGTGCCGCTGGTGCTCGAGCTGAAGTCGCAGTGGGTGCGCGATCCCGGCACCCGCCTGGTCGCCGGCGTCGTCGCCGCGCTCGAAGCCTATGACGGCCCTGTGGCGGCGATGTCCTTCGACCCGGACCTCGTCGAGGGGCTGCGCCACGCGATGCCGGGCCTGACCCGCGGCATCGTCGCCGACATCGCCACCGACCCGCACGAGTACGGCCGCCTGACGACGATGGAGCGCTTCGCGCTCCGCCACCTCCTGCACGCCCCGCGCTCGCGGCCCGACTTCGTCGCCTACGACGTCCACGCCTTGCCGATGCCCGGCCCGGTCATCCTCCGCCGCGTCTTCGGCAAGCCGCTTTTGACCTGGACGGTGCGCACCCCCGACGAGCTCCGCCACGCCCGCGCCCACGCCGACCAGATCATCTTCGAGGGTTTTGTCCCGGAGTGAGCGCCGGCGGCGGCGCCTGCCCTCACCCGCCTTCCAGCAGCCGCTGGTGCTCGAGGCGGCGGCGGGCGTCGTCTTCGCTGAGGCCGAGGCCGACGAGGACGCGGCCGGCGAGCTGCAGGCTCGCCTCGGTCGCGAGCGGCACGGCGACACTCGCGCCGGCGGCGGTGAGGCGGGCGGCGTGGGCGGCGTCGCGGGCGCGCACATAGATCGGGACCGCCGGCCAGGCGCCGTACACGGCTTCGACGATGCGCTCCGCCGAGGCCGGATCGTCGAGCGTCACCACCACCGCGCCGGCCCGCCCGACATGGGCGCGCACCAGCATCTCCACCCGCGAGGCGTCGCCGAAGAACACCGGCTGGCCGCTGACGCGCTCGCGGGCGACCGTGTCAGCATCCTTATCAAGCGCCAGGAACGGGATCGCCTCCGCCTGCAGCGTCGCGGCGACGAGGCGACCGACGCGGCCGAAGCCGGCGATGACGACGTGGCCGTCGATCGTCGCCACCGCGGCGAGGTCGCCCTCGGCGGCGCTGGCCGTGTCGTGGTGGGCCAACCGGGCGGCCAGCCGCGCGGCGGCGGCGGCGACGAGTGGCGTCACCAGCATCGTCAGGCCGGTGACGATCAGCATGTACTGGCCGACGTCGGCCGGCAGAAGCGCGAGGCTCATCGCCAGCCCGACGACGATGAAGGCGAATTCGCCCCCCTGGCCGAGCAGCAGCCCCGTCTCCAGGGCGGCGGCCCGCGGCACGCCGAAGGCGAGGCAGAGCGCGGCGGTGATCGTCGATTTCAAGACGAACAGCCCGACTACGCCGGCGGCGATCCACACCGGCTCATCGGCGACGACGCGCCAGTCGATGCCCATGCCGACGGACATGAAGAACAGCCCGAGCATCAGACCCTTGAAGGGCTCGATATCGACCTCGATCTCGTGACGGAACTCCGTCTCCGCCAGCAGCAGGCCCGCCAGGAAGGCGCCGAGTGGCATCGACAGGCCGGCGAGCCCGGTGATCGAGGCGATGCCGACGACGGCGAGCAGCACCGCCGCCATGAACATCTCCGGGCTGCGTGCCTGGGCGACGAGGCGCAGCACCGGCCGCAGCACCAGCCGGCCGACGAGATAGATCGCACCGATCGTCAGCACTGCCTTGCCGAGCGCGAGCGCGAGCTCGACGCCGATGCTGCCCTCGACCTTCGCGCCGAGCACGCCGACGACGAACAGGATCGGCACGACCGCGAGGTCCTGCATGAGCAGGATCGCGAAGCTCGACCGTCCGAGCGGCGTCGACAACCGCCGGCTGTGCAGGAGGATCTGCATGACGATGGCCGTCGACGACAGCGCCAGGCAGGCGCCGAGCACGATCGAGGCCGGCACCGAGTTGCCGAACCGCCAAGCGATCACGCCGATGACCGCTGCAGTGATCAGCACCTGCAGGCTGCCGAGCCCGAACACCAGCCGCCGCATCGCCCACAGCCGGTCGAGCGACAGCTCCAGCCCGATCGTGAACAGCAGGAACAGAACGCCGAGTTCGGCCAGCGCCTGCACGCCGTCGAGATCCGTGATCACGACCGCGCCGAGCGGCGGCCAGGTGGTGGCCCACAGCCCGAGGCCGAACGGTCCGACCACACCGCCAACGATCAGGTAGCCCAGGACCGAGCCGACGCGCAGGCGGTGCAGCAGCGGCACCACCACGCCGGCGGCGACCAGGAAGACGATCGCCTCGCGCAGATAGGGGATGCCACCGCCGTGATCGTCCACGCGTGCGCCCCTCCTGCACCGATTCCCCGCGCCGGCACGATGGAGCAGCGAGCGCCCGGTCTGCAAGGCGCCGCACCACCGGCCAGCGCCCCGCCCGCAGTATCGGCGCCGCTTCGCTGCCGTGCGCGGCCGAGCCCCCTCGACAGCCGCGACGGCGACCCTAAACTCGACAATGGTGAAGCTGCGGCCCTCCCCGTGGCCGCGCCGCCCCCGTCCCGCACGAAGCCGTGCGAACCGCCCCGGTCCGATGACGTCACCCGAGAGCCGCGACACCGTCCGCCTCAGCATCGCCGCGGCGATGGCCGACATCGACAAGGCGGCGTGGGACGCCGTCGCCAATCCGGGCTGGACGGTCGGTCCGGGCGGCGCCATCGCCTCCGACGGCACCGCGACGGAGGCGTTCAACCCCTTCGTCTGCCACGACTTCCTGGCGATCCTGGAGGAGGCCGGCACGGTCTCGGCGCGCACCGGCTGGATGCCGCGCCATCTCGTGCTCGACGCCCCCGAAGGCGGCCTGGCCGGGGCGGTGCCGGTCTATCTGAAGAGTCACTCGCAGGGCGAATTCGTCTTCGACCACGGCTGGGCCGACGCCTATGAGCGGGCCGGTGGCCGCTACTATCCGAAGCTGCAGGTCTCGGTGCCGTTCACACCCGCGACGGGGCCGCGGCTGCTGGCGGCGCC
Source organism: Pseudoxanthobacter soli DSM 19599 (assembly GCA_945898215.1). Taxonomy (GTDB): domain Bacteria; phylum Pseudomonadota; class Alphaproteobacteria; order Rhizobiales; family Segnochrobactraceae; genus CAMDHY01. Next base: position 28,094 of record CAMDHY010000045.1, read on the forward strand.
GGGTCCCGGCCGCGAGGCCGTGCGCGCGGCGCTCGCCGAGGGCATCGTCGCGCTCGCTCGCGAGACCGGAGCCTCCTCCGCCCACGTCACCTTCCCGACCGAAGCGGAATGGCGGCTCCTCACCGACCGCGGCTTCCTGCCCCGCACCGACCGGCAGTTCCACTGGTTCAACGAGGGCTTCTCCACCTTCGACGACTTCCTCGCCACCTTCGCATCGCGCAAGCGCAAGCAGGTGAAGCGCGAGCGCCGCGAGGCGGTGGCGCCGGGCATCGACATCGAGCGGCTCACCGGCTCTGCCCTGACAGAGGCGCACTGGGACGCCTTCTTCAAGTTCTACACCGACACCGGCGCCCGAAAATGGGGCCGCCCCTACCTCAACCGCCGCTTCTTCTCGCTGCTCGGCGAGCGTCTCGGCGAGCGGGTTGTCCTAGTGCTGGCGCAGCGCGAGGGCCGCACCATCGCCGGCGCCCTCAATATTGCCGGCTCCGACACGCTCTACGGGCGCTACTGGGGGTCGATCGAGGAACACCCCTTCCTGCATTTCGAGGTCTGCTACCACCAGGCCGTCGAGCACGCGATCGCCTACGGCCTCGCCCGCGTCGAGGCGGGCGCCCAGGGCGGGCACAAGCTCGCCCGCGGCTACCGCGCCGTGCCGACCTACTCCGCCCACCACATCGCCCACCGCGGCCTGCGCGACGCGGTCGCGAACTACCTCGAGCGCGAACGCGCGATGGTGGCCGCCGAGACCGAATACCTCGCCGAACACGCCCCGTTCCGGAAGGGCGGCGGCGAGGAGGAGTGAGGCGCGCCGTCTGGAGGCGCCTCAGACGAGGTCGAAGTCGGACGCCTTCAGCTTGTCGACGTCGCGCAGCGTGGCAACGAACACGGCATCGCCCTCGCCTGCGCCATCGGCATCGAACCAGAGCTTGCCGCTGTCGCGGTCGAACAGGAACGTCCGCTTATCGCCGGTCGCCACTGGATCGTCCGACTGGGCGAGCTTGAAGCTCCCCTCCGTCATGCCCTTCCAGCCGTCGACCGAGAACACCAGCAGGTCGCCGTCGGAGACGAAGTCCAGGACGACGTCGCCGGCCTCGCGCTGCTCGTTCCAGACGAGGCTGTCGGGACCGAGGCCGCCCGACAGCTTGTCCCGGCCGATGCCGCCGGCAAGCTCGTCGATGCCGTCGCCGCCCTTCAGGGCGTCGTCGCCGCTGCCACCCTCCAGGCTGTCGTCGCCGTCCGCCCCGTCGAGCCGGTTCGCCTTGCCGTCGCCGGTCAGGCGGTCGGCGAAGGCGGAGCCGGCGAGGTTCTCGACGCCCTTGTAGCTGTCGCCGGCGGCCTCGCCGGTGGTGGCGTTCTGGCGCGCGAGGTTGGCCGTGACGCCGGCGGTCGCCGCGGCGTAGGACGCCGTGTCGCCGCCTGCGCCGCCGATCATCGCGTCACCGCCGAGCCCCCCCTTGAGCACGTCGTCGCCGCCGTCGCCGACGAGCTTGTCGTTGCCGCCGAGGCCGGTCAGGTCGTCGTCGCCGCCCCTGCCGGAGAAGACGTTGCGCCCGGCGTCGCCGATGAGCGTGTTGTCCTTGCCGTCGCCGGTCTGGACGCTCTTGTCGATCTCGACGGTGATGGTCTCGGTCGTGACGCCGCCGCGTCCATCCGACGCCTCGACGGTGACCTCGACGCTGCCGTCGACCGCCTCGGTCATCCGCTTCGCCAGCACGATCTCCCCGTCGACGATCTCGAACAGCCCGCCGGGGTTGGAAGTCAGGCGCAAGGAAACGTCGTCGCCGTCCTGGTCGGAGACGGAAAGCGTGGCGATGACGGTACCAAGTTCCGCAACGGCCTCCAATACGCCAACTTCATCAGAAACCTGAAGAACCGGGGCTTCATTGATGTCGGCGACGGAGATTGTGAAAGTCTTCTGATACGCGAGGCCAAAACGATCCGTCACCTCCACAACGATCGTATACTTAGACGACGATTCAAAATCGAAAGATTTATTTGCCAGAAGGCCAGAGCCATCAATCCCGTTGATGATCGAGAATGCGCCATCGGCGTCGTCGATGAGACGGAAGGAAACCTCGTTCTTCTCCGGGTCGCGGGCGGTGAGCGCACCCACCAGTTGGTTGACGAAGCCATTCTCTGCGATAGTTGCGGAGGAGAGCCTGATGTCAGCCGGGGCCTCGTTGACGTTCCTTACGCCTACTCGAACTTCGTCCGACGTGCTCACTCCGAACGGGTCCGTCGCCGTCAGCGTCAGATCGTGCCAATGATCCTGCTCGTAATCGCTCGCCTCGATCTGGTAGACCTTGCCATCGCGAAGCTCGAATTTATGCGCATTCGCCCCAGTCAACTCGAACGTCAGTTCATCTTCGTTGTAGTCGAAGACGTTGTAAGTACCAACCAGGCCAACGGTGTTCTCCGTAATGGGAGAAATCGACAGACCCACCGAGGGAGGGACGTTGACATATACATCCTCTGGCGTGATGATTATGTCAACGAAATACTCCTCGATAACTGAGTTCGACGCCGTGTGCACAAGCTGCGAACGACACGTAATGACTACCGTATCGTCAAGATGAGCCCAGTTAAAATATAGACTTGTGCTCCCGAAATCATCATCTATGCGGAATTTGCCGGCTGGATCTACAACGACGTCGTAAGTATAGTGTGTCCCGGCAAGATTCTCCGCACCCTCGAGATCCAGATACCCTAGGACCATGCGGCTGTTGCCGTCACTCCAGAAAGGCGCCCTCTCGACGTACTTGAGAATCTCGTCCTGGGGAGCGTCCGCGAGGAATGGGACCGCCGCGTCGGCCAGCGGATCCACATCCGACGGGGAGCCGACGGCCGAGGTCGTGCCTGCCCGCTCTCGCAGGTCGGGCCCCGACTGATCCGCCGCCGATGCCGCAGGGCCGTCCGCCTCGTCGTGCCCGTCTGCAGCGGCCGCACTCGTCCAGCCCACGCTGTCGGCGATCAGGAAATCCACCCCCCCAGCGACGGGGGTCCCACCCACCACGCCGGCCGCACCCGGACCGGACATGCTCGCGATCGCAGCTTCTCCGCTCGGCGCGGATTCGCCGTCATCCTCCCCCGCGCGATGATCACCGGATGCGCCCACTTCCAGGGCAAAAACTGCCTCGACCCGTGCGCCGGCACGAGGGGTCGTCTCGGTCTTGTTCAACGCCATCGCGAAGGCTCACTCACATTCCTTGCCGCCTGCGCGACCACTCGCGGGTCGCATAACCCGACCCGGCCTCGATCTCGGATCGGGCCGGCGCTTGGCAGAGGTCACGAACGACGCCCGCTAACGCAGCAACAGCTACGCACCATAGCACATCTGTCGACGCCGGTTCCCGCTGGGCGTGTGCAGATCGCAGCACTTTGATCAAGCGTATATGCTGCTCGATCAGCCGAAGGCAGCCACGGCCTTCGTTGGCGCGGCCAGGAGTGAGGGGACGGCCGCGCCGTCCCCTCGCGCGCCGCCGGCCCCCGCACTTCCGCGCCATCGCCCAGGAGGCCGCGGCTCAGGTGTTCGGGTAGACGTGCGTGCCGTGTGGAACACGCCCCGTTTCGGAGGCGTGGGAGCGGGGGCGGGTGAGGCGCGGCGCCCCTTGGGGACGCCGGCTCTCGTTCAGTCGCCCCGCCTCACTTCCTCGTCAGCGTGAAGCAGCTCACCGCGTGGCTGTTCGGGTAGAGGTGCGAGTAGCAGACGTCGATCGTGTTCGCGTCGCGC
>CAMDHY010000046.1 GCA_945898215.1 Pseudoxanthobacter soli DSM 19599
CTGGAAAACGAACGGCGCGGACCGACCCGCGCAGGCCGTCAGAAGTAGGTGCGGATGGCGCCGACGATGTCGTAGGCCTCGTCGACGAGGTAGAGGGCCCGCCACTTGTCGAAGGTGAGACAGGGGTGGGAGACGCCGAAGGCGACGAGATCGCCGACCTGCAGGGGCGAGCTCTCCGGCACCGTCAGGTGGCAGTGCTGGTCGTTGAGGCGCGTCGCGATCGTGCCGTCGGAGATCGGCTGCGGCCGCTCCATGCTGCCGTCCGGGCGGAACCAGGCGAGCGGCACCGGCGGATCATCGTGGGAGACGTCGCGCTTGCCGAGCCCGGCGATCGCCTTGCCCGCCTCCGGGCGCGACTGCACGTAGGCCCAGACCTCCAGCGCCGGCAGGAGCCCGCCGTCGCGATCGGCGAGCGCCGGGTCGCGCTCACGCATGCCCTCCTGGGCGCGGACATAGAGCCCGCTGTCGTGGGTGATGTAGCAGCCTGAGCGCAGCAGCACGCGCGTCGCGCGGCCGAGCTTTGCGGCCCGGAGCGTGCGCGCGACCACGTCGAAGTGCGACGAGCCGCCGGCGCTGAGGAGCACCGGATCTGCCGCGAACAGCCCCTCCGCGGCACACGCTTCGGCGAGAGCCACGAGGCGGCCGAGAAAGTCGTCCACCAGGGCGAGGGTCGCGGCGTGGCTTTCGCCGCGCAGCAGCCCCTCGAAGCCCTCGACACCGGCGAGCGCCAGCGCGCCGCCGCTGCCGTGGACGGCGCGGGCGACGGCGAGCGCCTCGCCGACCGTGCGGCAGCCGGTGCGCCCGCCGGGATAGCCGAGTTCGACCAGCACCGTCAGCGGCCGCGCCAGCCCGTGGCGACGGGCAGCCGCCGCGAGCGCTTCGACGTTCGCGGGCGAATCGACGAGGCAGTAGAACTCGAACGCCGGGTCGTCGCGCAGGTCGCGGATCACCTGGTCGATGGCACTGCGACCGACCAACTGGTTGGCGAGCACCAGGCGCTTGTGGCCGAAGGTGCGGGCGACCTGGAGCTGATGCGGCGTGCCAACCGTCATCGCCCAGGCGCCGTCGGCGATCTGGAGGTCGAACAGCCACGGGCTCATCGTCGTCTTGCCGTGCGGGGCGATGTCGGCACCGCACTCGGCGAGAAACGGCGCATCCAGGCGCTGTTGTGCGCGAGCCGCTCGCGACGGATCACCGCCACCGGCAGCGGCACGTCCTCGCGAAGCACGTTCCAGCCGAGCGAGGCGACGGCATCGAGCGGCACGAGGCCGGCGTCGCCGGGGACGGCTTTGTCGAGCGGCGTCAGCGGGGCTTCGGGTGGCAGGGGGCTGGCAGGCAGCATGATCGGATCCGGCTTCAGACGGCGTGTCACGGCAGGATGTATCCTATACGCGACGGCGCCAGTCCTCGCGGCCGAACTCTCGCCCGTGTCGCGGGTTGCACTCGGCGGCAGCCTCGACGAGGGTTGCCGCGGCGAGCGAGGAGGCGGCACCGGTCGCCTGTGGCGAGGGAGGGATAGGCGTGCTCAGTCCGTTCGAACGTGTGATCGACATCGACCTCGCGCTCGGCGAGGGACCGGTGTGGGACGAGGACCGGCAGGCGTTGTGGTTCGTCGACATCCTCGCCCCGGCGCTCTACCGGCTCGACTGGCCGTCGCGCGCCCTCACCCGCCACGGGATGCCGACCGAGATCGGCAGTCTCGGCCTGGCCGAGGGCGGGCGTCTTGTGGTGGCCTTGCGCAGCGGCATCCACCTGTTCGATCCGCAGACAGAACGCCTCACCTTCCTCGTCCACCCGGAGCCCGAGCGGACGATGAACCGGATGAACGACGGCAAGGTCGGCCCCGACGGCTGCTTCTGGGTCGGCAGCATGCACGACGCCTCGCCGCGCCAGCCGACCGGCGCGCTCTATCGCATCACGCCGCAGGGCACCGCGACCCGCGTCGTCGAGGGTGTGAACATTTCGAACGGCCTCGCCTGGGCCGCCGGCGGGCGGACGATGACGCACGCCGATTCCACCCCCGGCGTCATCACCGCCTACGACTTCGACGCCGCGACCGGCGCCCTCGCCAACGCCCGCCGCCTCGCCCTCCTGTCGGACGCGGAGGGCCGGCCGGACGGGGCCGCGATGGACATGGAAGGATACGACTGGAGCGCCGGCGTCAGCGCCGGCTGCCTCAACCGCATCTCGCCGACGGGCGACGTCGAGCGCTTCCCGGTGCCGGCGCCGGCCCCGACGATGCCGTGCTTCGGCGGCCCGGACCGGAGGACGCTGTTCCTCACCTCGCTCGCCCGCAAGACGCCTGAGGGCCGTGTCGCCGGTGCCCTGTTCGCCTGCACCGCCGCTGTGGCCGGCGTCCCGGTCGGCCGCTTCGGCGCCCCGCCGACGCCCTGACGCGGCGTTGGCTCGACGGCTACGCCGGCCGTCGGCCGCGGGGTCGAGCCGTCGTGACGTCGCCGGGCGCGCGCTCGTCGCCGTCGCTGCCGCGCACGCGGATGATGACGGAGCGTCCCTCCCCGATGGCGCTCCCGGCCGCCGCCACCGCCGCCTCGAAAGCCGCCACCCGGGTAGCGTAGCGCACCCTGGGGTCGGCCAGCCCGTTCACGCGGAAGGCCCCGTCCCGACCCCCGATATCGACCATCGCCGGCTCCACGAGCGTCTCCTTCGCTGGCGGCTGGGTGAGGCGGTGCCGCGCTGCCCACCGCCGACAACGGCGGAGCGGATGCGCGGTTCCGCCGTCGCCGCCTCTCCGTCCCCCTCCCGCCCGCCACGACCGCCCACGCGCCGCCGCGGGCCGCGCCGACGGCGGCGCGGTCGCCGTGCGGGCCTCGGCCGCTACGGCACCGGCGGGCCGTCCGGCGCGGAGACGGCCCGCGCCTCACCGGCGAGGCGCACCAGCATCGCCCGCAGGGTCGGCCCGTCACGCACCGCCTCGGGAAAGACGAGCCGGCGCGCCTGCGCCCCGTCGTCCCGCACGAGGTCGAGGCCCCAGGCGTCGACACCGGTGACCGCCCACGCTCCGGCGCCGGCACCGCAGAGCCGCATCGCAAATAGCGCGACGAGGTCGGCGAAGGCCCCGTTGAGACGGCCGAGGGTGTGCGGCTCGACCGCCGCGGCTCCGGCCGCCGCCACGGGGTCGCCGAGGAGGTCGGCGGAGGCGAGCGGCGTCCCGCGGCCGTCCACCTCGATGAGGCGGGCGCCTTCCACCGACAGGCGCCGGATCTCTCCCGCGGCCACCGGCCCGTCACCGTGGCGGGCGTGGAACCGGCGCCGCGCACCGTCGTCGTCGTCCGCGATCGCCGCCAGCCAACCGCTCACGACGAGGTGCCGGCCGTCGAGGGCGGCCCCATCGCGGCGGCTGCCGGCCAGCGTCGGCGATACCGCCGTCCCGGACGGCGGGCCGGCACCCGCCACCAGCGGCGCGCCGACGGGGTCGGTCGCGACGGCGACCGTGGTGGCGGCGAACGTGCCGCCGGTGCCCCTGACCGCCAGGGCACCCTCGGTCACGGTGCGCAGCAGCGCGCGCGCCCGCGCCGCGGCCTCCGCGCCGACCGAGGCGGCCGAGGCGGCCGGCTTTTGCGTCGCAGCCGCCGGGGCACCCCCGAGGGATGCCGGAGACAGGGCGTGCACCGACACCCGCCGGTCGATCCGGTTCGGCAGGTCGGAGCCGATCGACCAGAGCAGCCCGGGCAGCAGCTTGTCGAAGAAGGCGGCCCGGACGAGACCATCCGGTCGCCAGGTCTGATCGTCGATGCGGCGCAGGATGGCGTCAACGTCGAGCCACTCGCCGATCGCCTCTCGTCCGCCGTGGTCGATCGCCCAGCGCACCGCCGCGGCGCTGAACCGGCGCGTGCGGTCGGCCGGATGTCGGTGGCCGGACCGACGGCGAACGCCGGCACCGCGACGGCGGCCTCCGGCGGCAGCGACACTGGCCGAAGCAGCCGCTCGGTGCGCCGGCCGTGGAACGGCGTGTCGCGCGTCACCACCGCCATGCTCTCCCAGGCCGGCAGATCTTCGTCCGAGACGACGCTGCGCTCCCAGCGGTGATCGGCCATCGGCGCGAACGCCAGGCCGGTGCCGCCGAGGCGGCGGACGATGTCGTGGATGACCTTGTTGTCGACGGCGAGAGCGGGGACGAGAGACCGCCGGGCCCGCACCAGCCAGGGCGTTCCGAGGAGGTCCGGCTGGATGCGGCGGCGGTTGTTGAAGACCGACTGCAGGCCGAAATGGCTGCGGCACCGGCTCGTCAGATAGGATTCCGCCTCGAGCTGTCCCGGGCCGACGCCCTCGTCGACGAGGCTCTGGTAATGCGCGACAATGCGCTGGCGCGCGAGCTCCGTTCCGGCCGGGGTGACGAAGTCGAGCTGGCCGATGCGGCGGCGGCGCGTGAACATCGCGTCGACGCGCTCGCCGACGGACATCCGCGCGATCGGGGTGGACTTCGCCACCGCCGTCGCCCACTTGCCCCCGATCTCCCCGTAGAAGCCGGTGAGGCTGACGAGATCGTCGATGAAGACGGTGGAGTGGGGTGTCGCGATCCCGTCTCGGATGCCACCGTGCAGATGGGCCTCGGCAGCGGCCGAGGCGAAGTGGCTTTCCGCCGGACGGCCGCCCGGGAGCACGCTCGGCCCGACGGCGAGACCGAACTGTTCCGCCAGCAGGGCGGCGACGTGGGCGTCCGGGTGGGGCAACGGCATGATATTGCGGATGCCGATGCGGTCCTCGAGGCCGAGCGAGAGGGCGAGCGCCAGCATGGCGCGGCTGTCCGACCCGCCGGTGAGATCGAGGACGAAGCTCGCCTCCGGCAAGGACCGGATCAGCCACCGCATCGCCCCCTGCATCTGCTGGCACGCCGCCTCGAGGTGGCCCGCATAGGCCGTCGCGTCGGGCTCGGCCGCAAAGTCCTGCCATTGCCGCATCGACAGCCGCCCGTCCCGCACCGACAGCCGGTGGCCATAGGGCAGGACCTCGACCTCCTCGTAGAGGAAGGGGGATCCGGCCGGCCCGTTGAAGACGAGATTGTCGAGGGAGGGCAGGAAGCTCCGCCGGACGGTCGCCCCGTTCGCCGCCAGCACTGCCGCGACGAGGTGGGCATTGTTGGAGATAACGAAGCGACCGCCGTCGGTGCGGTGCAGGTAGATCGGGTACATGCCAAGGGCGTCGGAGACGATCTCGACCGTCGGCGGGCCCGAGGGCGCCGGCGTCGTGGCGACGAGGCAGAAGGCACCGCCGAGGTCCTCGGGGGCGCGGCGATGCAGGGCCGCGATCTCCGCCGGGCCGGCGTGGACGTGGTGGACGAAGAGGTCGCCGTCGAAGGCGTGGCCGTCGAAGACGACGAGGGCGGCGTCGACGCGCACGGGGGCATGCGAGGCGGCGACCGCGACCGCGCCCTCCGCGATCAGCGTCGGGGCGGCACCGAGGGCGAAGCCTGCCCTGTCGAACAGCGAGGGGAACGGGAGGCGGAACCCCCGCGCGACGACGAAGTCCATCCACTCTCCGGGCAATACGCGCCGGGACCGGCAACACCGGGGCCATCATCGCCTCCCGGGCGGCCGGAATCGAGCCCCAACGGGCCGGGTATCGCCCTCGGCCCGGGGCTCGGGTTCGGCTAGAGTGCCGGCCGCACCATCGCCGACGCGGACGCGGTGGACGCGTCTCGCCCGACCTTCCCTCCGGAGATCCCCATGCGCATCTACTATTCCCAGTCCTCGCCGTTCGTCCGCAAGGTGATGGTCTGCGCCCACGAGCTCGGCCTCGCCGACAGGATCGAGCACCTGCCGAGCGCCGCCCACCCGGTCAATACCGACACGTCGATCGCCGGCGACAACCCGCTCGGCCAGGTGCCGACCTTCCTCACCGACGACGGCCACGCCCTCTACGACAGCCGCGTCATCTGCGAGTATCTCGACGTCCTCGGGGGCGGCAGCCTGTTCCCCACCGGTGCGGCGCGCTGGCCGGCGCTGGTGCGGCAATCGGAGGCCGACGGCCTGCTCGATGCGGCGCTGCTCGCCCGCTACGAGGGCGCGGTCCGGCCGGCCGAGCACCGCTGGGCGGCGTGGGTCGACGGCCAGATGCGCAAGATCACCCGCACCCTCGACCACTTCGAGGCGAACATCGCGGCGATCGACGGCGTCGTCGACATCGGCACGATCTCGGTCGGCTGCGGCCTCGGCTATCTCGACTTCCGTTTCGCCGATCTCGGCTGGCGCCCGTCGCGCCCGAAGCTCGCCGACTGGTACGCCCGCTTCGGCGAGCGCCCGTCGATGGCCGCAACCCGCCCGCCGGCGGCCTGACCAGGCGCCCGTCCGCGTCGGCGTCGTTTCGGCGGCGGCTCAGCCGCCGCCGAGGATCGCCTGGGCGTCGCGGACGATCGCGGCGAGATGCTCGGCCGAGACGAAGCTCTCGGCGTAGACCTTCGACACGGCCTCCGTGCCGGACGGGCGCGCCGCGAACCAGCCGTTCGCCGTCACCACCTTGAGGCCCCCGATCGGGGCGTCGTTGCCGGGGGCGCGCGTCAGCTTGGCGAGGATCGGGGCGCCCGCAACGGCCGTGGCGGTGACGTCGTCGGGCGACAGCTTCGACAGCCGCGCCTTCTGCTCGAGCGTCGCCGGCGCGTCGATGCGGGTGTAGTAGCTCGTCCCGAACTCGGCCGTCAGGTCGCCATAGTGCTCGCCGGGGTCCTTGCCCGTCCGCGCCGTGATCTCGGCGGCGAGCAGGTTCATGATCGGGCCGTCCTTGTCGGTGGTCCACACCGTGCCGTCGCGGCGCAGGAAGCTCGCCCCAGCACTCTCCTCGCCGCCGAAGCACACCGTGCCGTCGAACAGGCCCGGCGCGAACCACTTGAAGCCGACCGGCACCTCGGTGAGCCGCCGCCCGAGCTTGCCCACCACCTTGTCGATCATGCTGCTCGACACCAGCGTCTTGCCGACCGCCGCCGTCGCCGGCCAGTCGGGCCGGTGCGTCAGCAGATAGAAGATGGCCACCGCGAGGTAGTGGTTGGGGTTCATCAGCCCGGAGCCGGGGCAGACGATGCCGTGGCGGTCGGAGTCGGGGTCGTTGGCGAAGGCGACGCGGAAGCGGTCCTTCAGGTCCACGAGGCCCGCCATCGCATAGGGGCTCGAGCAGTCCATGCGTATGGCGCCGTCGTGGTCGACGCGCATGAAGGAGAAGGTCGGGTCGACCGCCCGGTTCACCACCTCGATGTCGAGGCCGTAGACCTCGTTGATGGCGTCCCAGTAGTACACGGCGGCGCCGCCGAGCGGGTCGACGCCGAGCTTGAGGCCGGCGTCACGGATCGCCGCCATGTCGACGACGTTGCGCAGGTCCTCGACATAGGGCCGCATCAGGTCCTGGGCGTGGGTCGTCGGCGCGATGATCGCCCGCTCGTAGGTCATCCGCTTCACGTCGGCGTTGCCGTCCGACAGCAGCGCGTTGGCTCGGCCCTCGATCCACTTCGTCACGTCGGTGTCGGCGGGGCCGCCGTTGGTCGGGTTGTACTTGAAGCCGCCGTCCTGGGGCGGGTTGTGCGAGGGCGTAATGACGATGCCGTCGGCGAGCCGCGACGAGAGCCCGCGGTTGTGGACGAGGATGGCGCGTGAGATCACCGGCGTCGGCGAGAAGCCGTCGTCCCGCTCGATCACCGTCTCGACGCCGTTCGCCGCCAGCACCTCGAGGGCCGTGCGCTGCGCCGCATCCGACAGGGCGTGCGTGTCCTTGCCCATGAACAGCGGGCCGTCCGTGCCCTGGGATGCACGGTAGTCGCAGATCGCCTGGGTGATCGCCAGGATGTGTGCCTCGGTGAAGGAGCCCTTCGAGGAGGTGCCGCGGTGGCCGCTGGTGCCGAAGGCGACGCGCTGGCCGGGATCGTCCATGTCCGGCCGGCGGGTGTGGTAGTCGCGCTCAAGCGTGGCCGGATCGATCAGCATGGCCTTGGGGGCCGGCTTGCCGGCGAGCGGTGAAATCGGCATTGGCCCTCCTTGCCGCCGGCGCATCGCCGGCGCGAGTGTCTCTCGCCCACCGGCCCCGTCCCCCGACGGGCCGCTGCGGACCGTGCTAGGGGTCGCAGAGTTTCACGACAGCGTCCAGACGGTGGCGGCGGCGCGTCTCACGTGCCGGCCTTCGCCCCCGCGACCAGCCGGCGCAGCGTCTCCTCGATGCGGTTGCGGCCACCCCCGCCGGGCGTCCGCCGGTGCGCCGCCTTGAGGCGGCCGTCGAGGAAGGCTTCCACGACGATGCCGGCGACATAGCTCTTGCGCGCCACCGCCGGCGTGTTGCCGAGGATCTCCGACACCGCCTTCATCACCCCGGCGACCTGGTGCTTGCGCGCCGTCTCGGACGACCCGGGCTCCATCGCCAGGAAGCGTTCGCTGGCGAGCACGCAGCCGGCGCGCTGGCAGAGATCCTTGGCGGTGATCGGGCGCCCGGTCGCCTGGCTGAGATAGACGTTGACGTCGCGGGCGGTGATCGGCCGCGTGCCCTCGCCACAGACATACTGGACGATACGGCGACCCGGCAGCTCCGCGAGGCGGGCGAGCGCGCGCGCCAGTGCCGCGTCCTCGATCGCACACGACGCGTCCTTGCCGCCCTTGGCGCGGAAGGCGAGTTCGATACGGCGCGAGCCGATCTCGACGTCGTCCTTCATCAGGGTCGCCGCGCCGCGGCTGCCGGAGAGCTTCAGATAGTCCTCGCAGCCGACGCGGATGTGGGCGCCGTCCATGATGGCGACGGCGCAGGCGAGCGCCTTCTCGCGGCTGAGGGTCCGACGGGCGAGGTCGGTCCGCACCTGCTTGCGCAGCCGCGGCAGCACCGCCAGCGTCGCGGCGAGCCGCTCGAGCTTCTGTGCCTCGCGCACCGCCTCCCAGCCGGGGTGGTAGCGATACTGCAGCCGCCCGGCCTCGTCGCGGCCGACCGCCTGCAGATGCGCCTTGGCATCTGCGGCGATCCTGACGTCCCGGTAGGCCGGCGGCACGGCCAGCGCAGCGATGCGGTCGAGCACCTTCGGCTCGCTGATCTGCCGGCCCTTGCGGTCGAGATAGACGAACCCGCGCCCCTGCCGCCGACGGGCGATGGTCAACGACGCCACCGCCCCCATCCTGAGGCCCGCCAGCGTGAGCCCCGCGTCGCGTTCGCTTCCCGTGGTGATCGCCATCGGCCGTCCGTCCCGTTGCCGCCGTCGGAAACGGCGACGGGGCACCTGCCGTTCCCACGCTGGCCCGGCGCGGGTGGCGACGGGCCGTCAGTACGTCGTGCGGCCGCCGGACAGATCGAAGACGGAGCCGGTGGTGAAGGAACAGTCGTCGCCGACGAGGAAGGCGATCATCGCGCCGACCTCCTCGGGCTTGCAGAAGCGCTGCATCGGGATCTTCGCGAGGAAGGCCTCGTTCATCTCCGGCGTGACGGCGTGCATCAGCTCCGTCTCTGTCACCGTCGGCGTGACGGCATTGACGAGCACGCCCTTCGTGGCGAGCTCCTTGCCGAGCACCTTGGTCAGCGCGATGACGCCCGCCTTGACAGCGCTGTAGCAGCCGAGGTTGGGGTTGCCCTCCTTGCCGGCGACCGAGGCGACGTTGACGATGCGGCCGCGGCCGGCGGCGAGCATCACCGGGATCACCGAGCGGCAGCAGTAGAAGACGCCGGTGAGGTTCACCTTCACCACCGCGTCCCAGGCGTCCGGCGGATATTCCCAGACCGGCACCGTCGGGCCGACGATGGCGGCGTTGTTGACGAGACCGTCGATGCGGTCGAACGCGCCCACCGTCGCCGCGACGGCCGCCTCGACCGAGTCCAGCGACGATTGCTCGTAGACGACCGACGTCACCCGTCCGAGGTTCGCGAGGTCCGTCGCCGTCGCCGCCAGCCGGTCGGCGTCGCGGTCCCACAGGGCGACGGCGGCGCCGTCGGCGAGGAGGCGCTCGGCAGCGGCACGGCCAATGCCGCGGGCGGCGCCGGTGACGATGACGACGCGCCCGGCGAGGGGTTGGTTCGAGCGGGACTGGGCGGGCACGGGACCTCCGGCAGTGGGCGTGTGACGGGCTGCAAAGGCCTGCGGCAGGGGCTGCGGATCGAAGCACCCGCCGGGCGGGTCGCCGGCGGACTTGATATTTGTATCCACGTATCAGATTATGGCGGCCCGGCCCTGCAGCGCAATCGCGAATGCGGCGCCACCCCCTTGTGCGGATAACTGTGATGGCTCTGTCGGACCTTCTCGCCGTGCCGAATTCGCTGGAATCGCGGGACCGCCGCAGCGTTCTGCACCCGATGACCGACCTCGTGCGCCACGACCGCGAGGGACCGCTGGTCATCGACCACGGCGAGGGCGTGCGCGTCTACGACGACACCGGCCGCGCCTATATCGAGGGCGTCTCGGGCCTGTGGTCGATCTCGCTCGGCTTCGGCCAGGAGCGGCTCGTCAAGGCGGCCGCCGACCAGATGGCGAAGCTGTCGAGCTATCACATGTTCCGCTTCAAGAGCCACGAGCCGGGCATCGAGCTCGCCGAGAAGCTGCTGGCGCTGGCGCCGTCGCCGATGTCGAAGGTGTTCTTCGCCAACTCCGGCTCGGAAGCCGCCGATTCGGCGATGAAGCTCGTCTGGTACTACAACAACGCCATCGGCCGGCCGGAGAAGAAGAAGATCATCGGCCGCATCGGCGGCTATCACGGCGTCACCATCGCGTCGGGCAGCCTCACCGGGCTCGCCCGCAACCACACCGACTTCGACCTGCCGATCGCCCGCGTGCTGCACACCGACTGCCCGCACTATTGGCGCTACGGCCTGCCGGGCGAGAGCGAAGAGGCCTTCGCCACCCGCCTCGCCGACAACCTCGAGAAGCTGATCCTCGCCGAGGGGCCAGAGACGGTGGCCGCCTTCTTCGCAGAGCCGGTGATGGGCTCGGGCGGCGTCATCGTCCCGCCCGCCACCTATTTCGACAAGGTGCAGGCGGTCCTGAAGAAATACGACGTGCTGTTCGTCGTCGACGAGGTGATCTGCGGGTTCGGCCGGCTGGGCGACCTGTTCGGCTGCAACACCTTCAACCTGAAGCCCGACATCATGACGATGGCGAAGGGACTGTCGTCGGGCTACCTGCCGATCTCGGCGGTGATGATCTCCGAACCGATCTGGCAGGCGTGCCTTTCCGAGAGCAGCAAGATCGGCGTGTTCGGCCACGGCTTCACCTATTCCGGCCACCCGGTCTGCGCCGCCGTGGCACTCGAAACGCTGGCGATCTACGACGACCTCGACATCGTCAGCCGCGTGCGTCGCATGGCGCCGGTGCTGCAGGACGGCATGGCAGCGCTCGCCGACCACCCGCTCGTCGGCGAGACGCGCGGCCTCGGCCTCGTCGCGGCACTCGAGATCGTCAAGGACAAGGCGAAGAAGGAGTCCTTCCCGCCGGCAGCGAACATCGGCCTCTACATCGAGCGCCGCTGCCAGGAGCACGGCGTCATTCTCCGCGCTCTCGGCGATGCGCTCACCGTCGCACCGCCGCTGATCGTCGAGAAGGCCGACGTGCACGAGATCCTGCGCGTCGTCGGCGTCGCCCTCGACGAGACCCTCGACCACGTCCGCCGCGAAGGCCTGATGTGACCAGCCTTCGCCGGTCTATCCTCGCCCTTTGCGATTCGGCATGACGGGCAGGGATGCGGCGCTGTGATGATCAGCCTTGACGACATCCGCGCCGCGCACACGCGCGTCGCGCCGTTCATCCGCCGCACGCCGATGATGACGGCGACTGCGATGCGGGCGCCGCTCTTCGACGGCACCCTCGTCTTCAAGCTCGAGAACCTGCAGGCCTCGGGCTCCTTCAAGGCGCGCGGCGCCACCAACAAGCTTTTGACGACGCCGAAGGAAACGCTGGCGCACGGCATCGTCACGGCGTCCGGCGGCAACCATGGCCTCGCCACCGCGCGCGCCGCGGCGCTGGCGAGCGTTCCCGCCATCGTCTTCGTGCCGACCACGGTGGCGAAGGAGAAGGTCGACAAGCTCGCCGCCTGGGGCGCGACGGTGCGCACGGTCGGCCGCGTCTGGGACGAGGCGAACGTCGCGGCCCTCGCCTTCGCCGAGGAGACCGGCGCCGCCTACTTCCACCCCTTCGGCGATCCGGCCGTCGTCGCCGGCCAGGGCACCGTCGGTGTCGAGATTCTGGAGGACACAGCCGATCTCGACTTCGTGCTGGTGGCGATCGGCGGCGGCGGCCTGATCGCCGGCCTGTCGGTCGCCTTCCGGGCGCTGTCGCCGAAGACGCGCATCGTCGGCATCGAGCCGACCGGCTCGCCCACCTTGCACGCCTGCCTCGCCGCCGGCGGCGTCGTGCGGCTGCCGGAGGTGACGACCCGCGTCGCCACGATGGGCTGCGGCAAGACCGAGACGCCGGTCTTCGAGACCGTCCGCCAGACCGTCGACGAGATCGTGCTGGTCGAGGACGACGAGATGCTCGAGGCGGCGCGCTGGCTGTGGTTCGAGTTCGGCATCGCCGCGGACCTGAGCGGCGCCGCCGCCGTCGCCGCACTCCGGGCCGGCCGCATCGCGGTGCCGCCCGGGGCCCGCCTCTGCGTGCTCGTCTGCGGCGCCGGGGCGGAAGGCACGCTTCCCGCCACCCCGTGAGGCCGCCGATGTCCCACCCCGTGATGACCCCGCAGCAGTTCGGCGCGATCACGGTCGAGAAGATCGTCGAGCTCGACTTCTTCCCCCTCGACCCGAACTGGCTGATCACCGACCTCGACTGGGCGGAGCTCGAGACGGAGCGCCACCGCCTCGGCGACGACGGCGTCGACTGGGCGGCGAAGAAGCTCCTGATCGGCGTGCATTCCTACGTCGTGCGCACGCCGTCCTGCACGGTGCTCGTCGACACCTGCTGCGGCGACCGGCGAGAGCGCGGCGCCGCCTCGCCGTTCCACCAGCTCGAGACACCCTACCTCGCCAACCTGGTGGCGCTGGGCCTGCGGCCTGAGGACGTCGATTTCGTCTTCTGCACGCACCTCCACGTCGACCACGTCGGCTGGAACGTCCGCGACGACAACGGCCGCTTCGTGCCGACCTTCCCGAACGCCCGCTACCTGTTCGGCGCCGAGGACTTCGCGAACCGGCTCAAGATCGAGGCCTCCGGCAACGGCCCGCCGGCGTCCCGCCTCGCCTTCAAGGA
Source organism: Pseudoxanthobacter soli DSM 19599 (assembly GCA_945898215.1). GTDB lineage: Bacteria > Pseudomonadota > Alphaproteobacteria > Rhizobiales > Segnochrobactraceae > CAMDHY01. Next base: position 13,139 of record CAMDHY010000046.1, read on the forward strand.
GTGCGTGCTGCCGCTGGTGGAGAGCGGGCGGGCAACGCTGTTCGACACGGCGCTGCCCACCGAGGCAGTCCTCGACGGCGGGCTCACCCTCCTGCCGCTGCCCGGCCACTGCATCGGCCATAGCGGGCTGTCGATCGCTGCCGGCGGCCGCCACGCGCTGCTCACCGGCGACGCGCTGCACCACCCCGTGCAGTTCGGCCGGCCGCACTGGCACTGCTCGGCCGACGCCGACCCGGCCGAGAGCACCCGCACCCGCCGCGACATCATCGCGCGCACGGCCGACACCGACACGGTGCTGTTGACGGCACACTTCCCTGGCCGTACCGCCGGCCGCCTCGAAAGCGACGGCGACGGCTTCCGCTTCTGCTATACGTGACTGCCCGCGCCACCGGCGGAAAGCTCCGATAGCCGAATGATCTTGCCACACGGCTCCGTAGCCGGAGTTGAGCGCGCGTCGCGGCTGCGGGTCGAAGGGGAACATCCATGGCGATCGAGTTCGAAGCGACCGTTCGCACCAGCATCAGCTTCGACGAGACGACCAACACGGCGACGGTGCTCGGCCACACCGTCGGGGAGACGTTCACCGCGACCGTCACCATAGAGGTGACTGTCGACGCGACGTTCGAGGTCGGCGAGCGGATCACCGTCAATGGCTCGCTGAGTTACAAGTATGTCGGCCATGTTGCCGGCGGCTGGGTCGGCATCCGGGGCGAGGACTACTTCCTGTTCTCGAACTCCGAACGAGAGATCGACAGCACCTTCACCGTGTTGGTGACGCCCTTCCCGGTCTGCTTCCTCGAAGGCACCCGGATCGCCACCCCCGACGGCGACCGCGCCGTCAACACTCGCCATCGGCGACCTCGTGACGACCGCCGACGGCACGACGCGCCCGGTGCGGTGGATCGGCCGGCAGACGATCGTCGCCGTCTTCGCCGATCCGCTACACGCCTACCCGATCCGCGTCGCCCGCGGCGCGCTGCGCGAGGGCCTGCCCCTCCGCGACCTGTTCGTCTCGCCGGATCATGCGCTGCTGGTCGACGGGCTGCTCGTGCAGGCGGGCGCCCTCGTCAACGGCACGACGATCACCCGCGCCCCCGCCCCGGCGCCGCGCTTCACCTACTTCCACGTCGAGCTCCCAGACCACGCGCTGATCCTCGCCGAGGGCGTGCTGGCGGAGACCTTCGTCGACCACGTCACCCGCCGCCGCTTCGACAATTTCGTCGAGTTCGAGGCGCTGTACGGCGATGAACGCACCGTCATCGCCGAACTGGCGATGCCGCGCATCAAGTCCGCCCGCCAGCTGCCGCGGGCGACGCAGGCGAGGCTCGCGCGCGCCGCCACGAGGTCGGCCGCGGACGCCGCTTGAGGGCTGCGGCCCTCGGAGGCGATACTGGCGCGCCGGGGACCCTCCTGAGCCCGAACGTCCTGTCGTGCAGCCGGTTTCCATGTCCTTCGATACTTCACCCGTCACGCTTCGCCCCGCACGCGAAAGCGACCGCCCCGCCCTCGTCGACCACCATTTTGCGCTCAACGTCCACGAGCACGCGGTCTCGCCCAATCGCCGGACCGACCGGGACGGCGGCGAGGCGTCGCTCGTCGAGACGGAGGAGCGGATGGCGCGCACCGGCGGCGTGACGATGGTCGCCGAGATCGACGGGCGCGTCGTCGGCCATCTGGCGCTTACCTTCGAGACAGCGCCGGCCTATGTGCGCGCCGAAGAACAGCCCTATGCCTATGTAGCGGTGCTCTATGTCGAGGCGGAGCAGCGCGGCCGGGGGATCGCCAGGGCGCTGCTGTCGGAAGCGGAGCGGATTGCGCTTGCACGCGGACTGACGCAGCTTCTGGTGAGCGTGCAGAGCGGCAACGCGGAGGCCGAGCGTGCCTACGATCGCTTCGGCTTCCGCCCCTATTCCGCCGACCTGATCAAGCCGCTCCGGCCGACCGGAGACGATACGCCCGACGACGTGGGTCGCCTCTAGGCGTCCTGCCCGGCGATCAAGTCCGAGGCCGTGCTGTCGACATGGCGGCGCATCACCGTCTCGGCCCGTTCCGGGTCGCCGCTGCGTAGCGCCTCCAGCACCTCGGTGTGCTGGCGCTGCGAATCCGCCATCGCCGTCTCGCGGGTCTGCGAGATGCGCAGGTAGGGTTCGGCGGCGGCGCGCAGCTTGCGCACCTCGGCCGCCACATAGGGCCGGCCGCTCTTCAGGCAGATGAAGTCGTGGAAGGCCTCGTGGCGCTCGATCCACTGGTCGACGTCGGTGGAAGCGCGCGTCATCCGGTTGAGCAGCAGCATCAGTTCGTCGAAGCCGTCCTCGTCGAGCAACTGACAGGCCCAGCGGGCGCACAGGCCCTCGAGCACGGCGCGCATCTCGAAGAGCTCGACCAGCCGGTCGGCCGTCAGCACTGTGACGATGGCGCCGCGGTTCGGGCGGATCGTCAGCAGCCCCTCGGTGTCGAGCTGGCGGATCGCCTCGCGCACCGGCATGCGGCTGATGCCGAGCACGTGGGCGACGTCCTCCGGCTTCACCCGCGCGCCGCCCTTCAGGTGGCCCTGCTGGATCTGGTCGCGCAGGTAGATGTAGGCCTGCTGCTGCGCCGAGGTCGCACCGCCCTCCGGCATGTCCCTGGCGCTCATCGCTTCGCCCCCACTTCGCTCTCCCGTGCGTCCGCGCGCCGGTGATGCGGCGTTCTCGCCGCCTCACCGCCCCGCGGCGTAGGCCTGCATGCCGCGGGGGTTGGCGGCAGCGAGCCGGCGGACGCCGTCGCGCGCCGCCGCCGTCAGCCGCCCCTCCGACCAGGCGTCGCCGACCTCGACGACGTGGCCGCGGCGCTTCAGTTCGTCCACCGTCGCCTTCGGCATCTGCTCCTCGACGACGACGACGCCGGGCCGCGCCAGCCGCGGCCAGAACGACGACGGGAAGTGCTCGGTATGCCAGGCCGGCGCATCGATCGCCTGCTGCAGGTCGAGGCCGCAATGGGCGTGGCGCAGCAGCATCTGCGGCACCCACTGGTCCTGCTGGTCGCCGCCGGGCGTCCCCCACGCGAGATAGGGCACGCCGTCGCGCAGGGCGAGCGTCGGCGACAGGGTCGAGCGCGGCCGTTTGCGGGGCGCGAGGCCGGCCGGGTGGTGCGGGTCGAGCACAAACATCTGCATGCGCGAGCCGAGGCAGAAGCCGAGCTCGGGGATGATCGGCGAGGACTGCAGCCAGCCGCCCGATGGCGTGCCTGAGACCATGTTGCCGGCGCGGTCGACGATGTCGAAGTGGACGGTGTCGCCGCGCGTCTCGCCGAGGCGGCCGACGGTCGGCTCGCCGGCACCGTGCGCGGAGACGGCGGTGCGTCCGCCGGTCGCGACGCGGTCGCCGAAGGAGCGGCCGAAGCCTTCGATGGTGCCGGGCCGCTGCTCGAGCGAGGCGGTCTCGCTGATGAGCGTCCGCCGCTCGTCGGCGTAGGCGTCCGACAGCAGCGCCTCGATCGGCACGTCGGAGAAGAGGGGGTCGCCGTAGAAGACGTCGCGGTCGGCGAAGGCGAGCTTGGCGCACTCGATCTGCAGGTGGACGAAGTCGGGGTCGGTCGGCGAGATGCCGTTGAAGTCGTAGCCCTTCAGGAGCGCGAGCTGCTGCAGCGTTGCAAGCCCTTGAGTCCACGTCGAGGCCTTCAGCACGCGGTAGCGGCCGTAGTCGTAGCCGACCGGCGCCTCGACGCTCGCCCGCCAGCCGGCCATGTCCTCGCCGGTGAGGAAGCCGCGGTGGCGGCGCCCGGTGACGTCGAGCACCTCCTGCGTGCGACAGAAGCGGTCGATCGCCTCGGCGATGAAGCCCTGTGACCAGACGCGCCGCGCCGCGGCGATCTGAACCTCGCGGCCGCCGCCGGCGGATTCCGCTTCCCGCAGGATGCGCTCGTAGGTGTCGGCCATGCCGGGGTTGCGGAAGAGCGTTCCGGGCGCCGGCGGCTTGCCGTCCTGTAGGTACACCGCCGCCGAGGTCGGCCAGTCGTTGCGGAAGAGGTCCTTGACGGTGGCGATCGTCGCCGTGATGCGCTCCACCAGCGGGTAACCCTCGCGGGCGTAGAAGATCGACGGCTCGAGCACGTCGCGCAGCCGCATCGTGCCGTAGTCGGCGAGCAGCAGCATCAGGGCGTCGAACGAGCCCGGAATGCACGGGGCGAGCAGGCCGGTGCCGGGAATGAGGTCGATATCGAGGGCGCGGAAGGCCTCCACCGTCGCCGCCGCCGGCGCCGTCCCCTGGCCGCAGATCACCTCCTCCACGCCGCGGCGGGCGTCGTGCAGGATGAACGGCGCATCGCCGCCCGGGCCGTTCAGGTGCGGCTCGACAACCTGCAGCGTGAAGGCGCACGCCACCGCCGCGTCGAAGGCGTTGCCGCCGCGTTCCAGCATGGCCATGCCGACGGCCGTGGCGATCCAGTGGGTGGTGGCGACGACGCCGAAGGTGCCGTCGATCTCTGGCCGCGTCGTGAACTCGATCTGCTGCGCCACGGTCTGCTCCAGGGGAATGGTCGCCGGAGGGAGCCCCCTCGCCGGCCGCCGGTCGAGGATTCGGCGGCAACGGCCACGTTGGATGCAATGATCCAGGATCGCAAGGAGGGTGGGCGGGGGGAGTGGGCAATAGGCAGTAGGCAGTAGGCAGTAGGCAGTGGCGCTCGCGGCGCCCGGGACGCGTCCCTCCCCTGCCAGGGGGAGGGACAGACCGCAAAGCGGTCTGGGTGGGGCCCGTGAAATCAGGGGCTCGGCCCAAGCCATCGTCGCACTCCGGATTGACAGGCCCCACCCTGCCGGCTTCACCGGCTGTCCCTCCCCCTGGCAGGGGAGGGACGATCGCCATCGACTTGCCCACACACTCCCCCGCGACCCCTCTGCCCCACTCCCCCTGCCCACTGCCGACTGCCGACTGCCGACTGCCGACTGCCGACTGCCACCATTCTGTATCCAAAAATCCACGTATCAAATCGTTGACGCCACCGGCGGCCGCGGCTAGCGTTCGGGTCGGTCGCGGGCTTTCCCCTGTCGCGGCCACCACCTCCGCGAGCATGAAGGGTCGCCGATGCGATTTGCCGTCGATGTCGGAGGCACGTTCAGCGACCTGGTAGTCGAGGACGACGAGGGCCGCTTCCACGGCTTCAAGGCACCGACGACGCCGGGCGATCCGGCCACCGGCGTGCTCGCCGCCGTCGCCCGCGCGGCCGAGAGCTTCGGCACCGACACCGCCACCCTGCTCGGCCGCGGCTCCGTCTTCATCCACGCCACGACGCGGGCGCTGAACGCCATCCTCACCGGCACGACGGCGAAGACCGCCTTCCTCACCACCGCCGGCCACCCGGACATCCTGCTCTTCCGCGAGGGCGGGCGGACGGACCTCTTCGACTACACCCGCCCCTTCCCCGACCCCTACGTGCCGCGCTCGCTGACCTTCGAGGTGCCGGAACGGATCTGGAGCGACGGGCGAGTGCTGAAGCTGCTCGACACCGCGGCACTGGACCGGATCATCGACCGGCTGGCGGCGCTTGAGGTCGAGGCCGTCGGCGTCTCCCTGCTCTGGTCGATCATCAACCCGGCGCACGAAATCGCCGTCGGCAAGGTGCTGGCCGAGCGGCTGCCCAACGTCGCCGTGACGCTGTCGCACCAGCTGAACCCGATCCTGCGCGAGTACCGTCGGGCCTCGTCGACCTGCATCGACGCCTCGCTGAAGCCGATCATGGGGCCGTATCTCACCGACCTCGACGCGCGGCTGCGCGGCGCCGGGTTCGAAGGCCGCATCCTCGGCGTCACCTCCCAGGGCGGCGTCGTCGAGACGGGCATGCTGGCCGCCGCCCCGATCCACGCCATCAATTCCGGCCCGTCGCTCGCCCCGCTCGCCGGCCGCGCCTACGCCCGCGCCGACAGCGGCCGCGACACCGCCATCGTCACCGACAGTGGCGGCACCTCCTTCGACGTCTCGTTCGTGCGCCGCGGCGAGATTCCGTGGACGGCGGACTCGTGGATCGGCCCGCCCTTCCGCGGCCACCTCGTCGGCTTCCCGTCGGTGGAGGTGAAGTGGATCGGCGCCGGCGGCGGCTCGATCGCCCGGGTCGATGCCGGCGGCCTGCTCGCCGTCGGCCCGGAGAGCGCCGGCGCCGAGCCCGGTCCCGCCTGCTACGGCCGCGGCGGCACACGGCCGACCGTCACCGACGCGGCGCTCGCCCTCGGCTACCTCGATCCCGGCCACTTCCTCGGCGGCCGGCTGGCGCTGGACGTCGCCGCCGCCCGCGCCGCCATCGACCGCGATGTCGCCGAACCGCTGAACGTCACCACCGAGGACGCCGCCGCGGCGATGCTGTCGCTCGCCACCGAGCGGATGGTGGCGGCGATCGAGGACATCACCATCAACCGCGGCGTCGACCCGTCGCAGGCGGTGCTGGTCGGCGGCGGCGGCTCGGCCGGCTTCACGGCAGTGGCCATCGCCCGCCGCCTCGGCTGCGCCGAGGTGGTGATCCCCTCCACCGGCGCGACGCTGTCGGCCGCCGGCGCGCTGCTGTCGACGCTGTCGGCGGAGTTCCGCACGCTTGCCCCGCAGCGCAGCGACCGCTTCGACGCCGCCGCTGTGACGACGGTTCTCGCCGATCTCGCCGCCCGCGCGGCCGCCTTCGCCGCCGGCCCCGGCGCGGGCTCGCTCGGCCACAGCGTGCGCTTCTCCGTCGAGGCCCGCTACGTGCAGCAGGCCTGGGACATCGAGACGGAGCTGGCGGACGGCGCCGCGATCGACGCGGCCGGCGTGGCGCGGCTGGTGGATGCCTTCCACCGCACCCATGAGGAACTGTTCGCGGTGTCGGACCCGGACTCGGCGGTGGAATTCCTCACCTGGAGCGCCCGCGTCGCCTGCCGGCTGCGGCCCGAGGCCGACGACGCCCCGGCGCTCGCCTCCGGCACGCCGCAGCCGGCCTCGCGCCGCCGCGCCTATTTCGCCGGCCACGGCTGGTGCGACGCCGCGGTGCGCGCCTTCGGCGACCTCGCCGAGCCGGTCACCGGTCCGGCGATCGTCGAATCCGCCTTCACCACCGTCGTCGTGCCGCCGGGTGCCACCGCGCGCGGCAGCGACAGCGGCGGCATCGTGATCACGCCGGGAATGGCCCGATGAGCCGCGAGGACACCGCGATGCTGGACCGCCCCAACGAGACCGCTGTCGACGCCGGCGCAACGCCCACCGCCGTCGAGCTCGCGATCTTCAACAGCCGGATGGAATCGATCACCCGCCGCATGGCCAACACCATGCTGCGCACCGGCCGCTCCGGCGTCATCAACACCGCCCGTGACTTCTCCTGCTCGCTGGTGACGGCGACCGGCGAGCTCCTGTCGGTGTCGGAAGGCTTTCCGATCCACATGCTGCGCGGCGCCGACCTGATGGCGCAGTGCATGGCCGAGATGCACCCGGTGCTGCTGCGCGGCGACGCCTACCTGCACAACTCGCCCTATCACGGCAACTCGCACGCCGCCGACCACACCGTCATCGTGCCGGTGGTCGACGACGACGGCGTCCACCGCTTCTCGGTGCTGGCGAAGGCCCACGTCGCCGACTGCGGCAACGCGCTTCCGACCACCTACATGGGCGCCGCCCGCGACGTCTATGCCGAAGGCGCGCTGATCTTCCCGGCGACGAAGATCCAGTCGGACTACCGCCACATCGACGACATCGTCCGCATGTGCCGGATGCGCATCCGCGTGCCCGACCAGTGGTGGGGCGACTATCTCGCCGCCCTTGGGGCTGCCCGCGTCGCCGAGCGGGAAGTCCTGAAGCTCGGCGCCGAGCTCGGCTGGGACCGCTTCCACGCGCTGGAACGCGCCTGGTTCGACTATTCCGAGCAGCGCATGATCGCGGCGATCCGCAAGCTTCCGGGCGGGCGCGCGAGCGCCGAGAACGCCCACGACCCCTTCCCCGGCACGCCGGCCGACGGCATCCGCATCCGCGCCGACGTCGCCGTCGACCCGGAGGCGGCGCGGATCGTCATCGACCTCACCGACAATCCCGACTGCATGCCGTGCGGCCTCAACCTGTCGGAGGGCACGGCGACGTCGGGGGCGCTCTGCGGCGTCTTCGATTCGATCGAGCCCGGCGTGCCGGCGAACGCCGGCAGCTACCGGCGCATCGACGTGAAGCTCCGCCGCAACTGCGTCGTCGGCATCCCCGAGCACCCGACGAGCACGTCGGTCGCGACCACCAACCTCGCCGACCGGCTGGTCAACGCCGTGCAGCGCGCCTTCGCCTCGCTCGGCGACGGCATCGGCATGGCGGACGCCTCCGGCTCGAGTCTGCCGCCGTCCTGCGGCGTCGTCTCCGGCTTCGATCCGCGCGCCGACGGGGCGGCCTTCATCAACGTCGTCATCCTCGGCGCCGGTGGCGGGCCGGGCACGCCGGTGACGGACGGCTGGCTGACAATCGCCTGCATGGGCAACGCCGGCATGCCGTTCTACGATTCGATCGAGCTCGACGAGCTGCACCAGCCGATCGTCGTGCAGGCGCGGCGGTTGCGCACCGACGGCGAAGGCGCCGGCCGCTTCCGCGGCGCGCCGGGGGCGGAGATCGAGTACGGCCCGGTCGACTGCGACGTCGAGGTGGGCTTCGCCTGCGACGGCGTCGTGCATCCGGCGCAGGGGGTCCGCGGCGGCGGTCCGGGGGCGCTGGCGGAGGCCTACCTCCGGCGCGCCGACGGCAGCCTCGAGGCGCTGCCGGGGTCGTCGCAGCTGATCGTGAAGGAGGGCGAGAGCCTTGTCTCGCTCACCGCCGGCGGCGGCGGCTACGGCCCCGCTGTCGAGCGCCCGCCGGCGAGCGTGGCCCGCGACGTCGTCGAGGGTTGGGTGAGCCGGGAACGGGCCGAGGCGGTTTACGGGGTGGTGCTGACCGCCAGTGGCAGCGTCGATTCGGCCGCGACTGAGCGGCGGCGGGCGGGGCTGGCGGCCGGCGGGTGAGCGCCCCCGGTGCGGGCCGAAATCGTGGAGCCAAGCCCCCTTCTCCCGCCCTGCGGGAGAAGGTCCCGGCAGGGGGATGAGGGCCGCGCGCGAGCGCGCGGAATGCCGCATCCGAAGCCGGCTCCCGCGCCGCTTTGCGGCGCGCCCTCATCCGCCCCTTCGGGGCACCTTCTCCCGCGTTGCGGGAGAAGGGAGGACAGCGCGCTGGCTTCCCCGAGATTTGCTCCACTCCCTCAATGGAGTCATTCCCGGGCTTGTCCCGGGAACCCGTGGCGTGCCCCGGTGCACATCCTCTCCGCCCTGCACCTGCCACACCGTTGAATGGATTCCCGGGACAAGCCCGGGAATGACGACGGAGGGGTTGGAGCGAGAGCGTGGCGACCCGAAGCGAGCACCCAGGATCCAGGCGACCTGCCTACTTCGCCGCGATCGCAATGATCTCCACGAACACGTCCGGGAAGGCCATGCGGGCCTCGCAGGTGGCGCGGCCGGGGGTGTTCTGCGGGTCGACCCAGGCGTCCCAGACGGCGTTCATCTCGTCGTAGTAGCGGATGTCGGCGAGCCAGATCTGCACGCTCAGGAGCTTCGACTTGTTGCTGCCGGCGACCGCGAGCAGCTCGTCGATGCGCGCCAGGATCTGCCGGGTCTGGTCGGCCGCGCCGACCGAGCGGTCGGCCGCCGTCTGGCCGCAGAGGTAGATGGTGTCGCCGTAGACGACCATCTGGCTCATCCGCGGGCCGACCTCGTGACGCACGATCTGCTGCATTTTTGGGCTCCTGCTGGATCTGCTTGATTTCTGCCCGCCGGCGCCACGCGGCGTGTTGACGGACGGCCGGGTTCCAGAGCACTATCGCCGAGTGGATACGAAAATCCAATCTGGATCTTCGCTCCACCATGCCGACGACGCGGGGGACGGCGTCATGCCCACCACCCGACCGCAGCGAGCGGGGAAGCGATCCGATGGCCGAGACCTTCTGGTCGAGCCTCGACTTCGGCGTCGTCTGGCGCTTCCGCGACGCCCTGTTGATGGGCCTCGGCTTCACGCTGTTCCTGGCGGGAAGCGGGCTCGTCGGCGGCACCATCCTCGGCGCCCTGTTCGCGGTCTTCCAGTCCTCGCGCTTCTGGATCGTCCGCTGGCCGATCCGGGCGCTCGTCGAGTTCCTGCGCGCCACGCCGCTCCTGATGCAGGCGATCTGGGTGCACTTCGCCCTGCCGCTCGCGCTCGGCTTCACCCTGACGCCGACCGTCAGCGCCATCCTGGCGCTCACGTTCAATGTCGGCGCCTACACGAGCGAGATCTTCCGCGCCGGCATCGCCGCGATCGACAAGGGCCAGATCGAGGCGGCGCGGGCGCTGGCGCTGCCGACCCGGCTCGTCTGGACGAAGATCATCCTGCCGCAGGCGTTCCGCCTCATCGTGCCGCCGCTGACGAGCTCGGCGATCTCCACCGTCAAGGCGTCGACCATCCTGTCGATCCTCGCCATCAACGACCTGATGCGGGTCGCCATGCGCATCAACGGCTTCACCTACCGGCCGGTCGAGCTCTACACCGCCGCCGCCTTGCTGTTCTTCCTCGTCGGCTTCGCCATCAGCCGGCTCGGCCTCTTCGTCGAAAAGCGGCTGGAGCGCCCGGCATGAACTTCAATGTCGGCGTCCTGGAAGCGAACTACCCGGCCTTGCTCGGCGGGCTGATGGTGACCTGCCTCGCGACCCTGATCGCGCTGTCGATCGGCTTCGTCGTCGCCGTCGTCATGGTCACGCTCAGGCTCGGCGGCGGCAAGTGGTCCCGCCGTTTCGCCGATGCCTACCTCACCTTCTTCCGCACGACGCCGGAGATGGTGCTGATCTTCTGGGCCTATTTCTGCCTGCCGGCGGTGCTCGGCATCCAGATGAGCGGGCTCACCGCCGGCAGCCTGTCGCTCGGCCTCGTCACCGGCGCCTACCTCGCCGAGATTTTTCGCGCCGGCATCCAGTCGGTGCCGAAGGGGCAGTTCGAGGCCGGCCGCGCCCTCGGCCTCTCGCGCTTTGCCCTGTGGACGAAGGTGGTGCTGCCCCAGGGCGTGCCGCTGATGACGCCGCCCTTCATCAACTATCTGACCGAGCTCATCAAGAACACGACGCTTCTCGCCGCCATCGGCGTCGCCGAGCTCGCCTATGTCGCCTACAATCTCGGCGCCCAGACTTTCCGATACTTCGAGTTCATTACTGCCATCGGTATCGGTTATTTCCTCATCATCTTTCCGATCAGCCTGCTGTCCCGCCGACTGGAGAAGACCCGGCGGCAGGCCGCGATGTGACGACCGCCCGACCGCGCGGGTCCCGACGGGATCAGCGCCAATGACGAACGGCCGGCAGCAACGCCGGCGAACCTTCAACGGAGTGGACCCATGAAGTGGATTTCGACCGCCGTCCTGGCCCTGGCGCTGAGTGTCGCCTCGCTCGCCGCCCACGCCGCCGATGATCTCATCTCCCGCATCCAGTCGGCCGGCGTGCTGCGCGTCGGCATGGCGCCGAGCCCCTCGGACCAGTCGCCCAACCCGGCGACCGGCGTCTACGAGGGCTACAATGTCGAGATGGCCGAGGAAGTGGCGAAGATCATGGGCGTCAAGCTCGAGATCGTCGACGCCACCTGGGCGACGCTCGTCTCAGGCCTCGTCGCCGAGCAGTACGACGTGATCTTCGCCAACCTGTTCGCGACGCCCGAGCGCGCGCTCGTCGTCTCTTTCACCCAGCCCTATGCCTTCAACGGCTTCATGGTGATGGTGGCGGCCGACTCGCCGATCGATTCCCTCGATGACCTGAACTCGCCGGACGTGACCTTCGTCGGCATGTCCGGCTCGGTCGAATCGATCTTCCCGGCCGAGCTCTATCCGAACGCCAAGATCAGCGTGCTCGTCGGCGAGAACGTCGCCGCCCCCACCCAGGACGTGCTCGCCGGCCGCGCCACCGCCCACATGATCGACCCCACCACCTTCACCATCCTGAAGGCGCAGAACCCGGAGCTCGCCTCCAAGGTGAAGCTCCTGAACGGCGAGGACGACCTTCTGAAGCCCGTCGGCCTCTCCTACGCCGTGCGCCCGACCGACCTGCACATGCTGAACTTCCTCAACGTCTACATCCAGGACCGCATCAACAACGGCACCTACAAGGCGCTGCGCGAGAAGTGGTTCACCAAGCTCGGCCAGGCCCAGTAGGCTCGCGCTCCGCCGCTCTCCCGGCCACCGACGCCAAACGCGAGGCCCGCCCGCAGCCGCGGCGCGGGCCTTCGCGCGCCAGGGCGAGGCGCGTCGGCGTGCGAAGGCAGGGGGCCGGCCCACCAGCCGACGAAGACTTGTCGTCCATCCGCCGTATATCTCCCGAGCGCGCCGCCCACGCGGCGCCCCGCACGGGAGAGACCCGATGACCCGCTTCCTCGCCGCCTTCGCCGCGGTGGCCCTCGTCGCCGCCGCCCTCGCCGCAGTCCCTGCCGCGGCCGACACGTCCACGGCGGGCGGGGCGGTCCCGAAAGACCTGCGCGGCACGCGCTATTGCGAGATCATCCCGGTCTATCGCGACGGCCTGTCCTTCCGCCTCGAGGTCTACAACACCCTCGGCCAGAACGACTGTCCGCCGGCGGTCTGGAATGCCATCGACGGCAAGAAGCTCGCCGACGAGCTCGGCGCCTTCGAGGTGGTGATGAACGGGCCGCGCTTCTGGGTGATGGACAGCGTCGCAGCCACCGGCGCCACCAAGGACGGCGTGACGAAGACCTTCGACGGCCTGGCGGCGACGCAGCGCGCCACCCTGTCGCTGCCCTTCCGCGACCTGCTTTTCGGCCACCGCGCCTATGTGGTGCGCACCATCAACCGCGAGACCACCTACCTCTATCAGGCCGGCAAGCCCATCTACGAGATCACCGACGACGAGGGCCGCGTCTACGTCATGCAGACCTTCGCCGAGATCGTCGACAAGACGCTGACGATGGACGATCTGGCCACCCTCGGCGCCAAGCTCAAGCTGCCGGACGGCTGGACCTATTCGACCCGCGTCCTCGACGCCGACCTTGAGCTGACGGCGAACGGCGAGGCCTTCCTCATCCAGGACGACCTGCAGAACTCCTACCAGCGCCGCAACTGAGCGGCCGACCGGCGGCCGCCGCCGGCGGCGGCCGGGAAGGGCCGGGGGTCAGAGCAGATCGATGAGGTGGGCGATCAGCGGCGCGTCGGCCGGCGGCATGGGAAGGTCGCGCAGGCGCGCCGGTTTCATCCAGCGGATCGCCTGGCCCTCGCGGCCCTCGGGCGTGCCCTCCCAGCGCCGGCAGACGTAGAGCGGCATCAGGAGATGGAAGCTCTCGTAGCCGTGGCTGGCGAAGGTGAGCGGCGCCAGGCAGTCCGCCTTGACGGTGATGCCGAGCTCCTCGGCGAGCTCGCGGATGAGGCTCTCCTCCGGCCGCTCGCCGGGCTCGAGCTTGCCGCCGGGAAACTCCCACAGCCCCGCCAGCGCCTTGCCCTCCGGCCGCTGCGCCACCAGCACCCGCCCATCGGCGTCGACGAGGGCGCAGGCGACGACCAGCACAATGCGCGGTCCTTCGATCACGGTTCCGCTCATGCCGTTCCGTCCTTCGCGCGCCGGTAGTCGCCGCGGTAGGCCTCGGTGAAGCCCAGGCGGCGGTAGAGGTCGACGGCGACCGCGTTGCCGGCGAGCACCTGCAAGTAGGCGGTGCGTGCCCCGCCCGCGCGGCCCCAGGCGAGCGCAGCGCGGACGCAGGCGCTCGCATGGCCGCGGCGGCGGAAGGCCGGGTTGGTGCCGACGTCGAACAGGCCGACGAGATCACGGTCGCGCACGGCGAGCGTCGAGGCGGCGACGGTGCCGTCGTCCACCGCAACCATCAGCGCCGCCTCCGGCACGATGCGCTCGAGCACGGCGACGAGGGCGCCGACATCGGCGGCCTTGGCGGAGGCCGTCGTCTTCATCGCCTCCGCCCAGCGGCGACGGTGTTCGGTTTCCCACGTCTCGACGCCCGCCGGCATGGCGGCGGCGTCCGTCGGCAGCACCATCGTCAGCGTCTCGTCGAACGCCTCGAAGCCGTCGTGCTCGACGAGCGCCACCACGGCCGGTGGCGTCAGCGGGGTGATGCGGATGGTCGGGGTGAGACCCTGGCGGCGCGATGCCGTCGCCATCGCCGCGAGCCGCGCTTCGGCGTCGCCATCGTCGGCGGGGTCGAGGAAATTCAGGCTGTTGAGGCGCTTCGAGCCGTGGCCAGGGGTGACGCGCAGGAGCCAGGTTCCGTCGTGGGCGAGCCGCTCGGCCGGCCAGGCCGAGAGGTTCGCCGTCTCCAGGTGCCGCACAGCCACCGCCGCGGCGCCGTCCATCAGCTGCGGTAGTCGCCGTTGATGGCGACATATTCCTTGGTGAGGTCGCAGGTCCAGATCGTCGCCTTGCCGCGGCCGAGGCCGAGCTCGACGCGGATCTCGATCTCCGGCTTCTCCATCACGGCGGTGGCGGCGGCCTCCGAATAGGCCGGGTCGCGGGCGCCGTCGACGGCCACCCGCACGTCGCCGAACCAGATGGCGAGCTTGTCGCGCTCGGCCGGCTCGCCGGCCTTGCCGACCGCCATGACGATGCGGCCCCAGTTGGCGTCCTCGCCGGCGACCGCCGTCTTCACCAGCGGCGAGTTGCCGATCGCCATGGCGATCTTCTTGGCCGAGCGGCCGGAGGTGGCGCCCTCGACGGTGACGGCGACGAACTTGCGGAGGCCCTCGCCGTCCTTGACGACGAGGTGGGAGAGCTCGAGCAGCAGCGAGTCGAGCGCGCGCCGGAACGGCAGCAGCCGGCGGTCGGCCGGATCGGTGATCACCGCAGCACCACGCCGGGCCGCAGCACCGGTCGCGAACATCAGCAGCGTGTCGGAGGTCGAGGTGTCGCCGTCGATGGTGATGCAGTTGAAGCTGCGCTCGACGCCGCGGTGGAGCAGCGCCTGCAGCACGGGAGCGGCGATCGGCGCGTCGGTGGCGATGAACGACAGCATCGTCGCCATGTCCGGCGCGATCATGCCCGCGCCCTTGGCGATGCCGCAGAGCCGCACCTCGGCGCCCTCGAGGCGGGCGGTGCGGGTCGCGAGCTTCGGGAACGTGTCGGTCGTCATGATGGCGCGGGCGGCGTCGCTCCACGGGCCGTCGGCGAGCCGCGTCGCCGTCTCGTCCAGCACCGCCTCGAACTTGGCGGGGTCGAGCGGCTCGCCGATGACGCCGGTGGAGGCGAGGAAGACCTGCTCCGGGCGGCAGCCGAGGCTGCGGGCCACCGCGGCGGCCGAGACCTCGACGGTGGTGCGCCCCTTCATGCCGGTGAAGGCGTTGGCATTGCCGGAATTCACCAGAAGCGCCCGGGCGTGGCCGCCCGGCAGGTTCGCCCGGCACCACTCGACCGGCGCCGACGGGCAGCGCGAGCGCGTCGTCACGCCGGCGACCGTGGTGCCCTCGGCGAACGCCATCAGCAGCACGTCGGTGCGCGCCTTGTACTTGATGCCGGCCTGCGCCGTGGCGAGGCGGACGCCCTCGATCGGCGGGATCTCGACGACGACGGCGGGCGCGAAGGGGGAGACGGTCACGGACATCGGCGGTCATCCGAAAGGCGGGAGGCGCTTCGGTGTGCCCCACCCCGGGCGGCGGCGCAAGCGCCGGCGGTGCGCCTCAGAGCCCGTGGCGGGCCCGCGCCATGCGGCATTCCGCATCGCCCGGCTCGCAGTCGCGGCAGACCTGCGGACGAACGGCATAGATGGCGCACGATGCGGCGACGCCGATGGCGCCGACGAGCGCCGAGCAGCGGTCGCCGTCGCAGCGCATGCCCGGCGCGCCATCGTCGGCGAAGGCGGCCGGAATCAGCGCGAGTTCCGCGTCGTCCTCGATGGTGAAGCGTGGCCACTCCGCGGAATAGGCGCAACAGGCGCCACAGCCGCGGCAGTCCGCCTCGGCGGCGTCGACCTCTGGCGCGAAGCGGCCCATCAGGCGGCCGTCCACGCCGGTTGGCGGGAGCCGCCGGAGCGGCTCCGGCCCATCACCGCTTGCGGGCCTTGCGGGCCGCGTAGCGGGCGTCGCGGGCGGCCTTGCGCTCGATCTCGAGCGCGGCCTCGCGGGCGATCCGCTCGGCCTTCTCGGCGGCGGAACGCTCGGCGTCCTCGACGGCGCGGCGCGCCTCCTCCTCGGCACGCGCGGCGGCCTCGGCGGCGCGCTGCTGCGCCTCGGCCTCCTTCGCCGCCTTGCGTTCGGCGGCGCGCGCCTCGCGTGCGTCGGCGACCGCCTTGCGCTCCGCCAGCCGCGCCTGCACGGCCGGATCGTCCGGTTTCGGCTGACTGCGGAAGCGCTCCAGCAGCTTCTGCCGGGCTTCGGCCGCCACCTTCTTGCGCTCGTTGAAGTCGTTGTCCTTGAAAGCTGCCATCGTCTCTGACTTGTGTCGCCACGTCGGGACGCCGCCGGATGCGGCCGGTCCGCGTGCGATGCTTTAGCGCCGATCGCGCCAATGGAAAAGCCGCCCGGCGGGCGGCTCCTCCGCGGATATGGGGTGGCAGGGCCACCTTTGCCACGGGGCGGCGGCTTCGACGCCCCGCCCCGCCACCGTCCGGGATCGCCGACCGCCCTCGCGGCAGCCGGCGTCCATCGTCGGGATTACTGTGCCGGCGCCGGAGCGGGCGCCGGGGCGGCCGCCGGATCGTCGGCCTTCAGGGTCGGGTCGAGCACGTCGATCTTGGCGCTCTCCTTGAGGCTCGCGAGCGTCGAGGCGAACTTCTCGCGGATCAACAGGTCCCGCAGCCGCGCCTGCACCTGGTCATAAGCCGGCGGCGCCTGCTTGCGCTTGTCCTCGAGCTTGATGACGTGGAAGCCGAAGTCCGACTTCACCGGCGTCTCGGTGATCGAGCCGACCTCGAGGTTGAAGGCGGCCTCCTCGAACGACGGCACCATCTGGCCTCGCGAGAAGTAGCCGAGGTCGCCGCCCTGGGCGGCCGAGCCGGGGTCCTTCGACTTCTCGGCGGCGATCTTGGCGAAGTCGCCGCCGTTCTTCAGGTCGGCGATGATCGCCTTCGCCTCGTCCTCGGTCTCGACGAGGATGTGGCGGGCGCGCGCTTCCATGTTGTCGCCGAACTTCGAGACTTCCTGGTCGTAGCGCGCCTTCACCTCGGCATCGGTGACGGCGCCGGCGATCTTGTCCTGCACATAGGCGTTGCGGGCCGCCTGCAGTTGCATGAACGCCAGGCGCTCCTTGAAGGACGCCGTCTCGGTGACGCCGTCCTTGGCGGCGGCGTCGGCCATCACGTGCATGTCGATCAGGACGTCGAGGATGATGCCGCGGCGGGCGCCTTCCGGCACGCGGGCGAGATCGTCGGCGAAGTCCTCGGCGGCCATCTCGATGTCGCCCTGGGTGATCGGCTGGCCGTTGACGGTGGCCAGAACCGTCTCCGGGGGCGGCGGCGGCGCGGCCGGCGCCAGGGCGGCGGCGAGGCCCTCGGTGGTCGTGGGGGTCGCCGGCGACGCGTCCTGCGCGGACGACGGCGAGAGGGCGGACGAGGTGGTGAGCGTGAGGGCGAGGACCGCCGGCACGACCAACCGCTTGAGGTTCAAAAAGGTCATGGAATTCCGTCTCTGGCCCGCGGGATCGGGGCCCGTCGGTTGCTGGGGCGCCCCCCGTCGAGGCGGCGGCACTCTGTCGGAAAGCCGTGACGTTGACAACCTCGGGGGTGGTTCTTATGTCTCCGCCCGGTGCCGGTTCGGACAGGGCCTGCGGAGCCGTTCGTTCGTGCCCGGACGGTGCCGGACGAACGATCCGATGCCGGCCACGACGCCGCCCTCTTCCAGCGCGAGCGTTCCATCCGGGTTCTGGCTTCCGGCCGATGGTGGCGGCGCGTT
This sequence comes from Pseudoxanthobacter soli DSM 19599, assembly GCA_945898215.1. Classification (GTDB taxonomy): domain Bacteria; phylum Pseudomonadota; class Alphaproteobacteria; order Rhizobiales; family Segnochrobactraceae; genus CAMDHY01. Next base: position 30,971 of record CAMDHY010000046.1, read on the forward strand.
GGAACCCGTTCGTCGGGCCGGCCGGGAACGGTCGGTGTCGAAACGCCTCCGAGAGGACGGATCATGGTCGGCCTTGGTGCCTTAGCCCGCAAGATGTTCGGGTCGTCGAACGATCGTCGCGTCAAGGCGTATCGCGCCCGCGTCGCCGCCATCAACGCCCTGGAGGCCGAGGTCTCGGCCTTGTCGGACGCGGCGCTGCGCGCCCGCACCGACGACTTCCGCCAGCAGATCGCCAACGGCCGCTCGCTCGACGATCTCGTCGCGCCGGCCTTCGCGACGGTCCGCGAGGCGGCGAAGCGCACCCTCGGGCAGCGCCACTTCGACGTCCAGATGATCGGCGGCATGGTCCTGCACGAGGGCCGCATCGCCGAGATGAAGACCGGCGAAGGCAAGACACTGGTCGCAACGCTGCCGAGCTACCTCAACGCGCTCGCCGGCAAGGGCGTGCACGTCGTCACCGTCAACGACTACCTCGCCAAGCGCGATAGCGACTGGATGGGCCAGATCCACCGCTTCCTCGGCCTCGAGGTCGGCGTCATCGTGCACGGCCTGACCGACGACGAGCGCCGCCGCGCCTACGCCGCCGACATCACCTACGGCACCAACAACGAGTACGGCTTCGACTACCTGCGCGACAACATGAAGTACGACCGCGCCTCGATGGTGCAGCGCGGTCACGGCTTCGCGATCGTCGACGAGGTGGACTCGATCCTGATCGACG
>CAMDHY010000047.1 GCA_945898215.1 Pseudoxanthobacter soli DSM 19599
ACGCTGCAGCTCGAGACGACGATCCCGGACAGCACCGCGGCCGAGCTCGCTCGGCGCGGCCATCGCGTCGAACGGGCGGGTAAACCGCTCGGCGGCAGCCAGGCGATCTTCATCGACCACGCGCGCGGCCTGCTCGTCGGCGGCTCCGATCCCCGCAAGGACGGCTTTGCGCTTGGGTACTGAAACCGCCGAGTGTGCTGGTGGTCGTCTGACAGGCGATACCCCGCACTGATTTCGCCGTCGTCGCTGACCAGCGTGTCGATGCACGTGACGTTGCGCAGAACGGCCGTCAGAGTCCGGCGGAAAAATCTTGCCCCGCACCCAAGGAACGCCCGTTTCGGCGCGTCCAACTCCCGACAGCGCCCGAGATGGACTGCCGGACCGCTGGCCCGGCGCCTCGACGGGCGACTTAGGGCGGATGCGGCGTGCGGACGGGCGGCGTGACGGGAGCGGCCAGACAAGCCACGGCAGCGGGGCCGGCGGAGAGCGACGACGGCCTCGTGGCGCGCGCCCAGGCCGGCGACCGGCATGCCTTCGCTGCGCTGGTGGCGCGCCACTACCCGATGATCCACCGGCTCGCCTGGCGCTGCTGCGGCGACCGGACGGAAGCCGAGGACATCGCGCAGGAGGTGTGCCTGCGCGTCGCCAGGGGGCTCGCCGGCTTTAAGGGGCGGTCGTCGCTCCCGAGCTGGCTCTACGGCATCACCCTGAACGCGGCGCGCGATGCCGGGCGCGCAAAGGCGCGGCGAACGGCGATGCTGCAGAACGCGGCCGTGGCGGCGCTGATCGACGCGACGGAGCCGGAGCAGGCCGGCGACGACGAGGCGCTGTGGCAGGCGGTGCGCGGGCTGCCGCCGCGCCAGCGCGACGCGGTGATGCTCGTGCACGTCGAGGGGCTAACGCACCGTGAGGCGGCCGAGGCGCTCGGCTGCGCCGAGACGACAGTGTCGTGGCACCTGTTCACGGCGCGCCGCCAGTTGAAGACCATGCTCGCGAGGGCCTCGTGATGGCCGACGACGATCTCGACCGCGCGCTCCACCGGCTGCGCCGGACGCCGGTGCCGGCAGCGTCCGACGACGCGAAGGCGCGCGCAATCGCCGCCGCGATGCAGGCTTTCGATGCGGAGGGGGCCGAAAAGAATCCTGCGGCGCGGACCCAAGGACCGGCGGCGCGCCGCCGTCTTATCTCCGGGGCTGGCCAATCGGCCTGGAGACGGATCATGCAGAACAGGATCGCAATCGGCGGCATCGCAGCGGGCGTCATCGCCTTCCCGCTGGTCGCCGCCCTCGTGGTGGAGCGCGGCGCCTTCGTGCCAGCGCGACCGCCAGTGATGGACGCCACGCCGCCGCAGCAGCAGGCGGGACCGAGCGTGCCGGCGGAGACCCGCGGACGCGGCGTCGACCCGGCGAAGACCGAGGCCACCGGTGCGCTGAGTGAGGAAGCGGCCGACCTCGCGATGCCGCAGGACGGCTACGCGGACATGCCGATTGTCCCGAATCACGACGGCGAGGCGGACATCGCGATGGCGCCAGAGCCTGCGCCGGGGGTGGCGGAAAGCCTCGCTCGGCCGCCACCCCCCTCCCCGCTCGGTGCCGTCGCACCGGCCCGGCTCGAGCGCAAGCTCGCGGCGCCGATGAGCACGACGGCCGTCCTCGACGCCGCGTCGCAGCAGGCCCTCGCGCGCGACCGCTTCGAGCCGGCCGATCCGAACGGCATCAAGGTGACCGCCGAGGCGCCGGTGTCGACCTTCTCGATCGACGCCGATACCGCCTCCTATGCCTGGGTGCGGCGCTCGCTCGCGCAGGGCGCGATGCCCGCGCCGGACGCGGTGCGTGTCGAGGAGTTGATCAACTACTTCCCCTACGCCTACCCGCTGCCCTTGACCCGCGAGGAGCCGTTCCGGCCGATGGTGGCGGTCTATCCGACGCCATGGAACGCCGACACGCGCATCGTCCACATCGGCATCAAGGGCTACGACGTGGTGCCGGCGGAGCGGCCGGTGGCGAACCTCGTGTTCCTCGTCGACGTCTCAGGCTCGATGGACGCGCCGGACAAGCTGCCGCTCGTCAAGGCGAGCCTGAAGATGCTCGCGGGCCGGCTCTCCGAGCGGGACCGCATCGCCATCGTCACTTATGCCGGCGAGGCCGGCGTGGTGCTCGAGCCCACGCCGGGCTCCGACCTCGCCACCATCACCGCCGCGATCGACAAGCTCGGCGCCGGAGGCTCGACGGCGGGGGCGGCCGGCATCGAGACGGCCTATGCGCTCGCCCGGGCGAACTTCGTGAACGACGGCGTCAACCGCGTGGTGCTCGCCACCGACGGCGACTTCAATGTCGGCACCTCCGACGATGCCGGGCTGACGCGGTTGATCGAGGAGGAGCGCAAATCCGGCGTGTTCCTGTCCGTGCTCGGCTTCGGCGAGGGCAACTACAACGACGCGCTGATGCAGCGCCTGGCCCAGAACGGCAACGGCACCGCCGCCTACATCGACCAGCTCGACGAGGCGCAGAAGGTGCTGGTCGACGAGGCGACCTCGACGCTGTTCCCGGTCGCCAAGGACATGAAGATCCAGGTGGAATTCAATCCGGCCACTGTGTCCGAGTACCGGCTGATCGGGTACGAGACGCGGATGCTCGCCCGCACCGACTTCAACGACGACACGGTGGACGCCGGCGAGGTCGGCTCCGGCGCCACCGTCACCGCGCTCTACGAGATCGTGCCGGTCGGCAGCCCGGCGCGGCTTAGCGACGACCTGCGCTACGCGGCGCGCCCAGTGCCGGCGGCACCGTCGGACGGCGAGTACGGCTTCCTGAAGATCCGCTACAAGCTGCCGAACGAGGACACGAGCCGGCTGATCGAGCAGCCGATCGACCGCAGCCTCGAGACGGATGCGCTGGCCTCACTGTCCGACGACGTCCGCTTCGCCGCCGCTGTCGCCGCCTTCGGCCAGAAGCTTAAAGGGACGCGCTACACCGAGGCGATGCCGTGGGACGCCGTCATCGCGCTCGCGGAGGGCGCGCGGGACGCCGACCCGTGGGGCTACCGCAACGGCTTTGTTCGCCTCGCCCGGCTGGCCAAGAGCCTGTCGGGACACTGACACGCGACGGCCGCACCGGTTCTGTGGTGCGGCCCCAAACACGACTTCGTGGTCTTCTCGCAAAGCGCCTCTGCCGCCGGCGGGCCCCAGGGGAAGGCCACCGCGCTCCGGCCGACGACGGCCACCGCCGTCAGCGACGCCTTGGACCGGGCCGGCATCCGGGTCGCCGCGAGCAAGGCCGTCGGGAACAGGCCTGCGGAGACGGCGCGTTCACGGTGAGACGGACGCCGGCGCGATCCACCCACGGCGGGTGTTGCACGCCCTAGCCCGCCAGGGCGAGGCGGATGAGGAACGCCACGCCACCCACCACCGCGAGGCCAGCGAGCCACAGCCCGACGAACCAGAGGAGGCGCGAGACGACCGGTGGTGCCGTCAATGGTAGCCCTCCTCCGGGTCGATCTTGCCGCGGAACACCCAGTAGGCGTAGCCCGTGTAGGCGAGGATGAGGGGAATGAGGACCGCCGCCCCGACCAGCAGGAAGACGAGGCTCGACTCGGGCGCCGCGGCCTCCTGGATCGTCAGGGCGCCGGGGACGATGTAGGGGTAGAAGCTGATCCCGAGCCCGACGAAGCACAGCACGAACAGGGCGAGCGAGGCGAGGAACGCCTGCAGTTCCCGGTCGGACAGGAGACCTTGCCACAGCGCCACGGCGCACAGCACGATCAGGAACGGCACCAGCACCGAGAAGATGGCGGTCGGGAAGGCGAACCAGCGACCGAAGTACTCCGCGTCGATGAACGGCGTCCACAGCGAGACGACGCCGATGAGTACGATCGTGCCGGCGGCGGTGGCCTTCGACAGCGCCTTCGCCCGGTCCTGCAGGGGACCGGTGGTCTTGAGGTTGAGCCACGTCGCCCCGAGCAGGGCGTAGCCGACGGTGACGGCGAGACCCGTCGTCAGCGTGAACGGCGTGAGCCAGTCCCACCAGCCGCCGACATAGGCGCGATCGGCAATCTCGATGCCCTGCACGAGCGCCCCAAGCGCGATGCCCTGCATGAAGGCGGCCGCCCCGGAGCCGAGGCAGAAGCCGACGTCCCACCAGACCGAGCCCCGCTGCGTCCGCCAGCGAAACTCGAACGCCACCCCCCGGAAGACGAGGCCGAGCAGCATGATGATGATCGGCATGTAGAGCGCCGGCAGGACGGTCGCGTAGACGACCGGGAAAACCGCCATCAGCCCCCCGCCGCCGAGCACTAGCCAGGTCTCGTTGCCGTCCCAGACGGGGGCGATCGAGTTCGTCATGACGTCGCGGTCGTGGCGGTCCGGGAAGAACGGGAACAGGATGCCGACGCCGAGGTCGAAGCCGTCGAGGATGACGTAGGCGAGAACGGCGAAGGCGATGATGGCGGCCCAGACCGTCGGAAGGTCAAAAGGCATGCCTGCCTCCCTGACGGAGCGGGTCGTCCTGAGCGGGGCCGGGATTGATGCCGGCGGCGCGGACCGGGCCCTTGTCGAGCTCGTGGTCATCCTCGAGGGCGGGAACGCGGGCGAACAGGCGGAACAGGTAGAAAACGCCGGCGCCGAAGACGAGGAAGTAGACGACGACGAAGGCAGCGAGCGAGGCGCCGACGGCGGGGGCCGCCACCGGCGACAGGCTCTCGGAGGTGCGCAGCAGGCCGTAGACCGTGAACGGCTGCCGCCCCACCTCGGTGGTGAACCAGCCCGCCAGCACCGCGACCAGCCCGGACGGCCCCATCGCGATGCTCGCACGGTGCAGCCACGTGTTGCTGAACAGGCTCCCGCGCCAGCGCGCCCACAGCGACCACAGCCCGATGCCCAGCATCAGGAAGCCGATCCCGACCATGACGCGGAAGCCGTAGAACGGGATGACCACCGGCGGACGCTGGTCGGGCGGGAAGGCGTCGAGGCCCTGCATCGGGGCGTCGGGGTCGTGCTTCAGGATGAGCGAGCCGAGCTTCGGGATCGCGATCTCATAGTCCATCCGCTGCTCGGTCTCGTTCGGGACGCCGAACAGGATCAGCGGCGCGCCGTCGGGATGGCTCTCGTAGTGACCTTCCATCGCGGCGATCTTGGCGGGCTGGTGCTCGAGCGTGTTCAGCCCGTGCAGGTCGCCGGCGACGATCTGGATCGGCGTCACGACCACCGCCATCCACATCGCCATCGAGAACATGGTGCGCGCCTGGCGGTTCGTGCGGTCGCGCAGCAGGTGCCACGCACCGACCGCGCCGACCACGAAGGCGGTCGTCAGGAAGGCGGCCAGCACCGTGTGGACGAGCCGGTAGGGGAACGACGGGTTGAAGACGATCGCCCACCAGTCCTCGGGCACGAAGTTGCCGTTGGCGTCAATCGCGTAGCCGGCCGGCGTATGCATCCAGCTGTTCACCGACAGGATCCAGGTGGCGGAAATCAGCGTGCCGATGGCGACGATGACGACCGCGACCATGTGGAGGGTGTCGCCGACGCGCTTGCGACCGAACAGCGCGATGCCGAGAAAGCCGGCCTCGAGGAAGAACGCCGTGAGGACTTCGTAGCCCATCAGCGGCCCGATGACCGCGCCGGCCCGGTCGGAGAAGACCGACCAGTTCGTGCCAAACTGGTAGCTCATCACGATGCCGGAGACGACGCCCATGCCGAACGTCACGGCGAAGATCGTCTTCCAGTACTCGAAGAGCCGGAGATAGGCGGGATCGCGCGTCCACAGCCAGAGACCGTTCAGGACGGTGAGATAGCTCGCCGTGCCGATGGATACCGCCGGGAAGATGAAATGAAACGATACCGTGAACGCGAACTGTATTCGCGCCAGCATTTCAGCTGTCTGACCGAAGTCCATGCAGCCTCCAGACCGCCCGTGCGCCGAAGGCATTCCTACCTTCAGGAGCTCTGTAGATATGGCGTTGGCGGCCGCTGGGAAGCCGAAGGGGACCGGACAAATTGCCCTAGAGGGAGTGGGACGACGGACACGGCGGCGGCCGGCCCGCCATGGTCTTTCCGGGCGGGCTGTCGAGCCGACGGGTGCGAGGGCTCGCCCGCAGCGGGAGGTTCGTCGCCCGGGCGGGCCGTCAGAGGAGGCCGGTGAGGACGCCGACGCCCGCGAGGGCGACGGCCCCGCCGACGGCACGCACGGCGATCGGACTGGTGCGCTCGCCGATGCGGCCGACCGCAGCGCCGACGGCGAGGCCGGCCAGGTGCAGGAGCGCGGTGGCGACCAGGAAGCCGAGGCCGTAGGCGAGGCCGCCAGCGCCTTCAGGCATTTCGGCGCCGTGGGCATAGCCATGGAAGACGGCGAAGCCGCCGACGAGGGCGAGGAGCACCGCTATCGGAGCCTTGGCGCCGAAGGCGACGACGGCACCGAGAACGACGATCGACAGGGCGATGCCGAGTTCCACCGCCGGCACCGAGATGCCGGCGACGCCAAGCACTCCGCCGAGTGCCATCACCGTGACGAAGGTGGCCGGCACGAGCCACAGCGCCCGGCTGCCGAGTTGCCAGGCGAGGACGCCGACCATCACCATCGCGAGCACGTGGTCGAGCCCGCCGACGGGGTGCGCGAGACCGTGCAGGAAGCCGCTCGCCTCACCGTGGCCGGCGTGAGCGAAGGCGGCCGTGGGAAGGCCGGCGGCGGCCGCGGCGAGCAGCGGGAGAACTGCGGCTTTGCGGATCATGGTCGGCTCCCCGGGATGTTCGGCTCGCGAAGGGTGGCAACCGAGGGAACCGCGCCGCGCCGATGTGAGCAAGTGCAAGTTTTGTCATACCGGCGGGTCATCTGACGGAATAATGTGCAGACGCCCTTACTTGCCATCCCGGCGCCCCACGAGGTCCTCCGCGAAGGTCGGCGGCACGTCGCCGTGAGGGCCTATCAGCACCGTGACCTCGTCGCGAGCCCGTCGAGGGCGCCGCTGAGATCGTCGCCGATGGTGATCGTCACACACTGCAACGCCAATCTCCCGTGCCGAGTGCGCGGCTCCATCCCGCTCGCATTTTGCCTGCGAGGAAAGCTTTTTGCATGTTGGTATTGCGTGGCGTCGCCGGCCGGAGGCATTATCCTGCGGCGGCGGCGATCCGGGGAGGCGGTGCGACAGGCACCGGGCGGACGGCGCGGCGCGGCGGCACGATGGGGAGCGAGCGATGACGCAGTCCTGGAGATTTTCGACCCTGGCCGACCGCCACCGGGCGCTCGGCTCGAAGCTCGAGGACTGGAGCGGCATGGGCACCGCCTGGAGCTACTCCGGCGACGCCGATGCGGAGTATATCGCCATCCGCACCAAGGCCGGACTGATGGACGTCTCGGGCCTGAAGAAGGTGCATATCACCGGGCCGCACGCCTCGCACCTGATCGACCTCGCCACCACGCGCAACGTCGAGAAGATCTATCCCGGCAAGTCGGCCTACGCCTGCATGCTGAACGAGGCGGGCAAGTTCACCGACGACTGCATCCTGTACCGGATCAGCCCAAACTCCTGGATGGTGGTGCACGGCTCCGGCACCGGCCACGAGGAACTGCAGCGCGCCGCCATGGGCCGCGACGTCTCGCTCCGCTTCGACGACAACCTGCACGACCTGTCGCTGCAGGGGCCGCTGGCGGTGGACTTCCTCGCCCCCCGCGTGCCCGGCATCCGCGACCTCCCCTACTTCCACCACATGCAGACGCAGCTCTACGGCCTGCCGGTGATGATCTCGCGCACCGGCTACACCGGCGAGCGCGGCTACGAGATATTCTGCCGCGGCCAGGACGCGCCGACGATCTGGGACCGCATCCTCGAGGAAGGCGCCGACATGGGCATCATCCCGTGCCGGTTCACCACCCTCGACATGCTGAGGGTGGAGAGCTACCTGCTGTTCTACCCCTACGACAACTCGCAGAAGTACCCGTTCGAGAACGAGGGCCCCGGCGATACCTTGTGGGAGCTCGGGCTCGACTTCACCGTCAGCCCGGGCAAGACCGGCTTCCGCGGCGCCGAGGAGCACTACCGGCTGAAGGGCAAGGAGCGTTTCAAGATCTACGGCGTGCTGCTCGAGGGCACCGAGCCCACCGACGAGGGTGCACCGGTTACAGCCGGCGGCAAGCCGGTGGGCGTCGTCACCTGCGCGATGTATTCGCCGCTCGTGCAGAAATCCATGGGCATCGCGCGGCTCGACGTGCCCGTCGCGGTAGCCGGCACGAAGCTCGAGATCCACAACAAGAGCGGCACGATTGCTGCAACCGCGCAGCCGCTGCCGTTCGACGACCCGAAGAAGACGAAGCGGACCGCCAAAGGTTGAGTGACAGGGGCTGAGAGCGGAGTGTCGATGCCGCCACAGAGCATCATCAGCCGGCCCGTCTACGGCATGCTGTCGCCGCAGCCGGGCCGCGAGCACCTGTTCGTCGCCGACGCACAAGGGGCCGAAGCGATCCTCGACATGGCCGCAGCCGCGCCCGACGGCTTCTTCGCCGGCGCGCAGATCGTCTACATCCCGCGAGATGCCGACCCGTCGCTGGCGGAGCGGCTGAAGGCGCTGTCGCCGGCGATGTTCTACGAGGGGCCGTCGGTCGCCGCCGCGATGCCGCGGCTCCGCCAGACGCTCGCCACCGCCCGCATGGGGCTGCGCGTCTATCTCGCCGGCACCGAGGGCCTGATCGGCCAGGCGATGCAGGCCGCGCTGGAGGCCGGCATCGACCATTCTTCGATCCAGACCGAGCACCGCGGCTCGCTCGCCCGCCGCGTCCAGTGCGTGCACTGCAAGGGCATCACCGAGGACGTCACCACCCAGCCGGTGACGTGTGCCCACTGCGGGCTGCTCTTGTTCGTGCGCGACCACTATTCGCGCCGCATCGCCGCCTTCCAGGGAGTGTGCATAAACGCCGAGGATCCGAGCGAAATCCCGCCCGCCGAGGAGGCGTTTCGATGAGCACCGGAACGACCAAGCTCGACGTCGTCGTGGCGGACATCGTCACCGTCAACGACATGGTAAAGCGCTTCCACTTCCGCCGGCGCGATGGCGGGCTGCTGCCGACCTTCTCCGGCGGCGCCCACGTCGTCGTCGAGATGCAGGACGGCGACACGCCGCGGCTCAATCCCTACTCGCTGATGAGTTCGCCCCTCGACACCCGCGAGTACACGATCAGCGTGCGGCGCGACGACGCCGGCCGCGGCGGCTCCCTCTTCCTGCACCAGCGCGTCGAGCCGGGGCAGGCGATGGTGATCTCCTACCCGGTCAACCTGTTCTCGCTGGACCTCAGGGCGAAGAAGCACCTGATGCTCGCTGGCGGCATCGGCATCACGCCCTTCCTGGCGCAGACGGCCCAGCTCTCCGCCGAGGGCGGCGCCTTCGAGTTGCACTACAGCGTGCGGACGGCGGCGCTGGCGAGCTACGGCGGAGAGTTGCAATCCCGCTACGGCCGCCGCGTCAGCCTCTATCACGACGACCGGGGCGAGCAGATTCCGCTCGACCGGCTGCTGGCGGCCCAGCCGCTCGGTACGCACCTCTATATCTGCGGACCGTCCGGCATGATCGACTGGGTGCGCGGTCGGGCGGCGGCGCTCGGCTGGCCGGCGGAGGCCGTGCACTACGAACATTTCTCTGCGCCGCAGCCGGGCTTGCCGTTCACCGTCACGCTGGCGGCGAGCGGCAAGACGATCCGCGTGGGCGAGCAGCAGAGCCTGCTCGAGGCGATGGAGCAGGCCGGGGTGGACCCGCCCTATCTCTGCCGCGGCGGCGTCTGCGGCCAGTGCGAAACCGACGTCGTGTCGTGCGAGGGCACCTTCCTGCACAATGACCACTGGCTGAGCGAGGACGAGCACCGCGCCGGCCGCAAGATCATGCCGTGCGTGTCGCGCTTCGAGGGGAATTCCCTCGTGCTGGACCGCTGAGGAGCCGCACCGATGGGCATCACCTTCCGCCAGGAGACGTTCCGCGACGACTTCAGCTTCGCGAACAGCCCGGAGCACATCCGCCGCTTCCCGTTCCCGTTCCACGAAGACAGCTACATGTATGCGGTCAACATCGAGCCGCACGTGGCGGGGCCGAAGGGCAGCGTGCTCGAGCACCCGATCGACGTCGACGAGCACTACGTCTCGGAGATGCAGGACCGCGCGCTGGTGCTCGCCGAGGACCCGCTGCGTTGCCAGTCGCTGCCGCACATGACGCTCGCCGGCTGGGACCTGCTCGAGCTCCTGATGACGGCGAAGGCCGAGAGCTACCCCGAGCACTTCTCCCTCACCCGCGACGGCGACCGCTGGCACTGGGTGAACCGGCCGCTCGGCATCGACGACCGCTTCACCTTCGGCGACGTCGCCACCCTGCCCTACGGGCCGATGGAGTACATCACCCGCCAGTCGCAGGGTGATTTCTGCCTGCTCGACCAGCGCGACGGCAACCTCTGGATGGACGCCGGTATCGTCACCACCCAGGCCGACTGGTCGCTCGACTTCGACATCGGCATGAACTTCTTCGAGTGGCACGCGCCGGTGCCGCTCGCCCACGAGAAGGGCATCTTCACCCGCGCCCTGAAGTTCCTCCTCAACGTCCAGCAGGGGCGGCCGGCGCGGCGCCTCAATTGGACGATGACGATCAATCCGCGGCTCGATACCAGCCCGGAGAACTACCACAAGTGGGGTCCCGACCGGACGACGGTGACGCCGGAGAACGTCGGCCACAAGGTGCACCTGCGCGTCGAGCTGCAGAGCTTCTGGCGGCTGCCGCGCTCGAACGGCCTTGTCTTCCCGATCCGCTGCTACCTGATCTCGATGGACGAACTCGTCACCTCGCGGAAGTGGGCGCGGCGGCTGCACCGCGTCATCCGCGACCTGCCGGACGAGATCGCCGCCTACAAGGGCCTGACGCGCTACCGCGCGACACTCATCGAGTGGCTGTCGGCCCACGACGACGGTGCGCCGACCTCGCCGGGCTTCGGGCCAGACTGAGCCCGCCGCCGGTCCGGCTCAGGTGCCGCCGCCGCCCTGCGGGTAGGAGATGATCGACAGGTAGCGGATCGGCAGTCGGGTCAGTTCCTCCGGGCCGTGCGGCGCATCGGCGTCGAAGAACAGGCTGTCGCCCGGCAGCATGCGGAAGAGGTTGGAGCCGTGCCGGTACACCACCTCGCCCTCCAGCATGTAGAGGAACTCCATGCCCTCGTGCTGGAAGGTCGGGAAGACGTCGGAGGTCTCCGACAGGGTGATCAGGTAGGGCTCGACGACGACGCCGCTCGCCTTGGCGCCGACGTGGCCGAGGAGGTTGTACTGGTGGCCGGCGCGGGTGCCGCGGCGCTCGATCTCGAGTCCCTCCCCCGCCTTGACGAAGACGGCGCTGCGCTCCTCCTCGTAGCGGCGGAAGAAGGCGGTGACGGGCACGCCGAGCGCCCGCGACAGCACCTGCAGGGTGGTGAGCGAGGGCGAGGTGATGCCGTTCTCAATCTTCGAGAGCATGCCGAGCGACAGGCCGGTGCCGGCGGCGAGGTCGGCCACGGTGATGCCGAGCTTCTTGCGGAAGGCCCGCACCTCGCGGCCGATCGCCACCTCGAGCACCTTCTCGGGGGTGTCGCGGACCGCGTGCGGGTTCTGCGACAGCGGCGGCAGGATGGCGTGCACGTCGGCGACCGACAGCGGCTGCGCCCGGCCGCTCAGAGTCCCGCCGGGGGACGCCTCGCGTGGATCCCTCTTGCGTCCCGCCTCGGCCACGGTCCACCCTTTCACGATGCGGCGTGTTTCACCGTCAGTGAAACCGTCTTCCTGCGAGATACACTGGCGGGAAAGTCGGCTCAAGGCGCGTGATGCATCCGGAAGGGGACGGGGGTCAGCCGGCGGTTTCGCGCGCGCCAGCATTGACAGGGCAGCGGGACGGGATACCGTCCTGACAGTGAAAAATCTTTCGTTGCGGAAAAGTCGGGGAGCAGTCCATGCAGAAGCGGGTCGCGGTGATCGGAGCCGGTCCCTCGGGTCTCGCACAGTTGCGAGCGTTCCAGTCGGCGGTGGCGAAGGGGGCCGAGATTCCCGAGGTCGTCTGCTTCGAGAAGCAGTCCGACTGGGGTGGCCTTTGGAACTACACCTGGCGCACCGGCCTCGATGAGCACGGGGATCCCGTGCACGGCTCGATGTACCGCTATCTGTGGTCGAACGGACCGAAGGAGTGCCTCGAGTTCGCCGACTACACCTTCGAGGAGCACTTCGGCCGGCCGATCGGCTCCTATCCGCCGCGCGCCGTGCTGTGGGACTACATCAAGGGCCGGGTCGAGAAGGCCGGCGTGCGCGGCTGGGTGCGCTTCAACACGCCCGTGCGCATGGTCACGTGGTCGGACACGACGAAGAAGTTTACCGTCACCGCCCACGATCGCAGCAACGACCACACCTATTCGGAGGAGTTCGACCACGTCGTCGTCGCCTCCGGCCACTTCTCCGTGCCGAACGTGCCCTATTTCGAGGGCTTCGAGACCTTCCAGGGCCGCGTGCTGCACAGCCACGACTTCCGTGACGCCTGCGAATTCACCGGCAAGGACGTGCTGATCATCGGCCGCAGCTACTCGGCCGAGGACGTCGGCTCGCAGTGCTACAAGTACGGTGCGAAGTCGATCACCACCAGCTACCGCTCGCGTCCGATGGGCTTCAACTGGCCGGAGCGCTGGAAGGAAGTGCCGCTGCTGCAGAAGGTGGTCGGCAAGACCGCGCACTTCGCCGACGGCACGACCAAGGACGTCGACGCCATCATCCTCTGCACGGGCTACCTGCACAGCTTCCCGTTCCTCACCGACGACCTGAAGCTGAAGACCAACAACCGGATGTGGCCACTTGGGCTTTATCAGGGCGTGGTGTGGGAGAAGAACCCGGCGCTATTCTACATCGGCATGCAGGATCAGTTCTACACCTTCAACATGTTCGACGCGCAGGCCTGGTACGCCCGCGACGTCATGCTCGGCCGCATCAAGCTACCGTCGGCCGAGGAGATGGCGGCGCACAGCCAGGCGTGGCGCGATCGGGAGGAGAAGATCGAGACCGCCGAGGACGCCATCTGGTTCCAGGGCGACCAGACGAAGGACCTGATCGCGGCGACCGACTATCCGATGTTCGACATCGAGGCGACCAACAAGACCTTCATGGAGTGGGAGCACCACAAGATGGAGAACATCATGGGCTTCCGCGATAACGCCTACCGCTCGCTGATGACCGGCACGATGTCGCCGAAGCATCACACGCCGTGGATGGAGGCGATGGACGATTCGATGGAGAGCTATCTCGCGAGCAAGTAGCGCGGCAACGCCACCTTGGCGCCGACGCTCCCTCGCCGGTTGAGCGCGGCCGGGCAGCGCTGCCACGGTCAGGCCTGTCCACCGACTCGAACCTTCCGCGCCATCTGCGGGCGCGGCGGGGATGCGTATCATCGTGCGCTCAGGAACGACGTAGATCAGAATGCGCCGTGCTCATGGCCGCGCGAAGATTCTGCTGCGGCAGAAACGGGCGACCTTGTGTCAGCCGTCGGCCGGCTTCATGAACTCGGCGGGCTTCGGTCAACGGTCATCTTCAAGAGCGCCAGAATCTCTTGCTCCGCGGCGGCGGCGGCCTGGGGGACCAGGCTGTGTTGCATATGGAAGCCGTGGGGCATCTTCTCGCCGACATGAAGCTTTACCGGTGCGCCTGCCGATCGCGCTCGCTTGGCGAAGTCGATGCCATCGTCACAAAGCGGATCTTCCTCTCCGACGATGACGAGAGTTTGCGGAAGGGATCCCAGATCTCCATGAGCAGGGCTGGCAAGGGGATCGCTCCAAAGGTCTTGCTCCGGGGCATACAAGGCCCGCTGAAACGCCAAAAGTTCAATGCCGTTGTATGGATGATCCTTTCCAAGGCGCATCATCGAAGCATGTTTCTCAAGCTCAAGATCCAACACGCCGCAATTGAGCATTAACTTTTCCGGGAGCCTCTCTCCCCGGCCTCGGCAGAAGAAATAGAGTGCTGCTGCCAAATTGGCCCCCGCGGAATCCCCTCCAATCGTGATCCGGCCGGTGAACCAATTCTCCATAGAACGAAGCACCCCGGCGCAATCGCGCAAGGCGCTGGGATATTTGTCTTCCGGCGCCAGACGGTAGTGCACGGCCACGACAGTGTTCAGGGACAAAGCTGCGATCCGCTTGGCCCAGCCTAGATGCTTACCCGAGGCGGGCGCAATCCATCCACCTCCATGCAGATATAGAAAGACATCGTCCGTGGCTTGTGCAGGCGTGAAGATAGTCACGGGCACATCGATTGCGACATCGAGCGAGGGCAAGAACTGCTCACGCACCGCAACATCTGCAAAGTCGTTCAAGCTCGAATGTTCTCTTTGCCCCCACAATTCCCGGATCTCAGCTACCCAGCGATCCCGCATCGGAACACCGGGCACCAGTCGACGATAGAGATCCCCCGCTGGCCCGTTCAGCATCGAACAGGTGAGGCCGCTTTTCACGGCGCCAATCCCCTCGAAGACTTCACGCGATCAATCGCTTCCTGCAGTTGCTCGAGGCGCTGCGTCCGCGGACCCCACAACTCGATGACGTGGGGGCGGTTACTTTCCGGCAAAACTCCGAACCGGCCATCGCGATAAATCTGCTTGAAGATCACATCCACTGCATCGCGATAGGCATGATCGACCGGCCTTATTCCATCTTCTTCCATGGCAACGGGCCATGCATCGGATTTCGGCACGAAGGCCAGAATATCCAGATGATCGAGCGATTCTTTTGCAGCCGGGACCAGCGATGCTACAAAATCATCGTCGATGTCTGTACGGCCCTGATCAGCTGTGTATTGAGAATACGCAATGTAATCGATAGGTGCTCTGTCGAATATTACCTCATCGTTACAATTACCGTATCGATTGATACGGCCGATATTATAGTACATCTGAATACCGTTATGCAGCTTCGTCGATGCATCGCCAAAAAGAATCTCATATGGACCGTAGAGTCCCAGCACACGGTAGGGCTCCTCCTCGCGGAGGTAATGTGGATGCTGAGCAACCCATTCGTTGACAACGGTCGATTTGCCTAGCGAGTGTGAGCCCGATACCGCGATCCGCATCGTCCAATCCGATAGTCCCACTGAGCTACTGCACGTACGACGCCTCGGCGCTGTTGCCGTAGGCGCCGAGTTGGGTGCGCTTGCCGGCACGCTTCGGGTTCTTGGCTGTCGATCCGTCGGGGTCGCCCTTGGCGAGCGCCGGGCTGGACGCGGCGTCGCGGACATAGCCGTCCGGCGTCCAGTGTCCGAAAACCGACTTCAGGTGGAAGTCGCCCTTCTTCAGGCTGACGAACAGCGGATTCGCCGGCCGGACGATCCCGGGTCCGAAGTCGATCTCGATCCCGCCGTCGGCATAGCGCGTCTGCACCATCGAGTAGTCGACGACGACACTGACCACATCGCAGCCTAAGCCGCATGCAGCGGCGAAGTCGCCCTTGGGAGCATTGCCCCAGAAGATCGCGTTGGTGAAGGCGTACGAGTCGGGGGCGTCGTTGTCCTTGTCGATCTGCACGCCGGCGCCCGGGCCCTCGCAGCCGACGGCGAGCGCGCCGACGTTGGTCAGGTGGTCGAACGTCGCGATGGTCGGACCCGAGCCGCCCGGCCCTCCGTCCAGATAGATGTTGCCGCCGCAGTTCCGGTAATAAACGTCATGGTCGCTGATGCATCTCGCCGAGTCGTCGCAGAAGAAACCGCCCCCGGCGATGCCGGCGCGGTTGTCCCGGTAGACATTCCAGCTGATCTTCGCCGTGGTGAATTCACCACCAGCGGTGAAGGCGCCGACGAAGAGCCCGCCTCCCCAGCCGGTGACGGTGTTGTCGACGAAGTGGTTGGCGGTGATCTTGAGCTTGTTGGTGAACAGGTAGAGGCCGCCGCCGTGCGAACTGACGGGCTCGGTTCCCGCGTTCTCGGCGATCAGGTTGTTGGCGATCGTGACGCTGTTCTCGTTCGTCGGGTCGATGAGCGCCCCCGCTCCGCCGCGTCCGCAGGCGTTGCCCGAGAAGACGTTGCCCTTGATCGTGCCTGAAACGTTGCTGAGGGAGAACCCGGCGCCGCTGAGACCGGGCTCGCTGCAGCTGTTGTCGTGGATGAAGTTGTTGGTGATGTCGAAGCGCTGCGACACGAAGAAGTCGCGGACGATCGCCTGCGAGTAGCCGGTGATCTCGAAGCCGTCGATCGCCGTCAGCTGGTCGCCGGTCGGGCCCGAGTCCTCAATGCGGACAAACGATCCGCCGTCGCCCTCGGCCCGGGAGATGTACTTGGCGGAGTCGCGCACCGTGAAGGCCTCGCCGCTGCGGAAGCCGCCGGCGAGCGTGAAGGGCTTCGGGCCCGGCGTCAGCATTTCGGCGTAGACGCCCTCGGCGACGCAGATGACGGCGCTGGCCTTGGCGGCCGCGACGGCGGCGGCGAGCGTCTTGTACGGCTTCGCCACGGTGCCCTTGCCGGGTGCCGCGGCAGCGGCGTCGACGAAAACCGTGCAGAGGGGAATCTTCGTCGTGCGCGCCACCGTGACGGCGCGGGGGACGTCGCTCGGCCGTGAAGCGCCGTCCTGCGAGGAATATGGCCCGGCAGCGGCGAGGCCGCAGGCACCGAGAAGCGTGGCGAGGGTGGCGATGATCAGGCTGGCAGGCGCTGGACGTCCCATCTCGCGGCCTTCCCATCCCGTGGCGAGCAAGGGACGCCCCAAGGCGAAACGTCGAGCTGCCGGGGCGTCGCGCCTGGATCGGCCAGCAATCCAGGCACGGCTCATGACGTGAGTGTCTTCGCGAAGCGTCCCGGCGAGCGATCAACTTGCCGTGACGCCGGCTAGCCGAGCTTCCCGCGCGCCTTCGCCGTCCAGGCGCCGAACAGGCGGTCGGCGATGATGCCGATGAAGGCGATGGCGAGGCCGGCGACGATGCCGCGGCCGGCGTCGGCCTTCGACAGGGCGATGAACACCTCCTGCCCGAGGTCGCGCGTGCCGATCATCGCGCAGATGATGATCATCGACAGCGCCATCAGGATCGTCTGGTTGATGCCGAGCATGATCTCCGGCAGCGCCAGCGGCAGCTGCACCCGGAAGAACGTCTGCCGCTTCGTGCAGCCCGAGACGACGGCCGCCTCCATCAGCGCCGGCGGCACCTGGCGCAGGCCGTGGTTAGTGTAGCGGATCGCCGGCACCACGGCGAAGGCGACGGTCGCGATCATCGCGGTGACATCGCCGACGCGGAACAGCATGACGACCGGGATGATGAAGCAGAACGACGGCAGCACCTGCAGGGTGTCGATGATCGGCGTGACGATCTTCTCGACGCGGTCGCTGCGCGACGCCCACAGGCCGATCGGGATGCCGATCAGGCAGGAGATGAAGGCCGAGATGCCGACGAGGTAGACCGTCGCCATCGTCTTTTCCCACAGGCCAGTGACGGCACAGTAGGCGGTGAGCGCAGCGACCAGGATGGCGAGGCGGGCGCCGCCGAGCTGGAAGGCGGCGAGCCCGAGCAGGAACACCGCGCCCAGCCACGGAAAGCCTTCGCAGAAGGCGCGCACCGGGTTCAGCACGTAGAGGATGAGAGCGACGCGCACCGCCTCGATGACGTCGAACAGGTTGATGGTGATCCACGACACGCCCGCCTTCCAGGCCGGCGCGGTCGTCATGGTGATCGCCTTCGGCACGTCGGCGAAAGCGGGGATGAACAGGCCGGCAATGGTGGTGGCGGCGAGCACGACGAGGGCGAGCGACAGGTTCGGATAGCGCTTCCAGAAGGGGCCGGCTTCCGCATCGCCGTGTACATGCCCCCGCGCCTGCCGGCGCGCCATCGCCTGGCTCAACCGGTCGAGGGCGATGGCGAGCGCGACGATCGCGAGGCCCGCCTCCATCGCCTCGCCGACCTTGAGCGCCCGCAGCGCCAGGAGCACGTCGTAGCCGAGGCCGCCGGCGCCGATCATCGAGGCGATGATCACCATGTTGAGCGCCAGCATGATCACCTGGTTGACGCCGACCATCAACGTCGGCCGCGCCGAGGGCAGGAGCACGCGCCAGAGCTTCTGGCGGGCGGTGCAGCCGGCCATCTCGCTGAAGTCGCCGATCTCGGACGGCACGCGCGACAGCCCGAGCATGGTGGCGCGCACCATCGGCGGCATCGCGAAGATGGCGGTCGCGATCATCGCCGAGACCGGGCTGTTGCCGAACAGGATGAGCATCGGGATGAGGTAGGCGAAGGTCGGGATCGTCTGCATCAGGTCGAGCGAGGGAGAGACGATCAGCTTCTCCGCCCACGGCTTGCGCCATGCCCAGATGCCGATGAGGAGACCGGTGACGATGCAGAACGGCACGGCGATCGAGATCAGCCCGAGCGTCAGCATGGCGCTCGTCCACTTGCCGAACAGCGCGATGTAGAGGAAGCAGCCGCCGACCAGCGCGCCGAGCTTCCAGCCGCCGAAGGCGCGGCCGGCAAGGAAGGCTGCCACCACGATGCCGACCCAGGAGAGTCGCGGCAGCACGATCGCCTCGGGACCGGCGCCGATCTTGAAGTTCTTGGCGAACAGGCTGAGGGCGAAATCGAGCGGCACGCCGAGGATGGCGGTGATCGAGCGGGTGAGCCAGGTGATGTTCGCCTTCAGCCACGCCATGATCGCCGACACCCAGTCGGTGAGCGGCACGACGGCAGCGGCGGGATAGTCGATAAGGGCCGGGAAGCGGTCGCCGAGCAGGGCCAGCACCATCACGGCGGCGAGCGCCGCCGCCCAGACCATGGGCCAGAACGGCAGCGGGCGCGACGGCCGCGCGCCGAGGTCGGTGGCGATCGTCATGTCCGCTCTCCGCGGCCGACGAAGCCGGCCGTCATGGCCGTGCCCCCCGCCCGTCGATGCCGGCGAGGAGGTCGATGACGGCCTGCGGCGTCACCTCGCCGATCGGTTTGCCGGTGCCGTTGACGACGGCGAAGGGCTTTCCGGCGGCGACGATGCCGGCGGAGAAGCTTGCGATCCGCGCCTCCGGCGCCACCACGCCGCCGTGTTCGCCGCCCGCGCAAGGCCGCATCAGGCTGCGGGCGGAAATGACCTTGGCGCGCTGCACGTCGCGGGTGAACTCGGCGACGTAGTCGGTGGCCGGATTGACGACGAGTTCCTCCGGCGTCCCAGTCTGGATGACCTCGCCGTCCTTCATGATGGCGATGCGGTCGGCGAGACGGATCGCCTCGTCGAAGTCGTGGGTGATGAAGGCGATCGTCTTGTGCAGGACGCCCTGCAGGCGCAGGAGTTCGTCCTGCATCTCGCGGCGGATGAGCGGGTCGAGCGCCGAGAACGGCTCGTCGAGGAACCAGACCTCGGGCTTGGTGGCGAGGCTGCGGGCGATGCCGACGCGCTGCTGCTGGCCGCCGGAGAGCTCGCGCGGGTAGAAGTGCTCGCGGCCCCGCAGACCGACGAGCTCGATGACCTCGCGCGCCCGCGCCTCGCGCTTCGCCCGGTCGATGCCCTGGATGCTCAGCGGGAAGGCGATGTTCTCGAGCACATTGAGGTGCGGCAGCAGGGCGAAGTTCTGGAACACCATGCCCATGCGGTGGCGGCGGAGTTCAATCAGTTCGGCATCCGAGACCTTCAGGAGGTCCTTGCCCTCGAACTCGACGGTGCCGAAGGTCGGCTCGATGAGGCGCGACATGCAGCGCACCAGCGTCGACTTTCCGGAGCCCGACAGCCCCATGATGATGAAGATCTCGCCCTGGCGGATCTCGAGGTCGACGTGGCGGACGGCACCGACGAGGCCCGCCTCGGCGAGATCGGCCGAGGAGGCGCGGCCGTCGCGCGTGCCGATCCAGTCGACGGCGTCGGGGCCGAACACCTTCCAGACATTGCGGCAGGCGAGCTTGATCGGGCGCGGATCGACCGGCCTGGCGAGCGCGGCCGACAGGCCCGTGTCGACTGCAGCGTTCATGCACCGTCCTTCGTGATCGTTTGCGGTGGCCCGCGGCCCCGATCAATGCAGGATCGGTGCCGCGGGCGTCTCGCAGCGGGGGTGCGTCACCCCGCCCGGGCCGTCACTCGGCCCACTTCTTCCAGGTCGCCTCGTTGGCGGCGATCCATTCCGCGGCGACGTCCTCGGGTGCCTTGCCGTCGAGGTCGATCTGGCCGCTCATGGCGTTCAGGACGTCGGTGTCGATCGTGTAGGCCTTGGCCACCTTGTGCGCGACCGGCCACTTCTCCTTCATGCCGCCCCAGGCATACTTCCAGATGTCGCCGTGCGGCTTGCCGCAATCGTACTTGGCGTCCGGGTTCACGCCGACCTTCGGGTCGTTGTAGCACTCGGCGGAATACTCGGGGAACTGCACCCACTCGCCCTTGTACTTGGCCGGCGCCCAGTGCGGGGAGTAGACCCACAGCATGATCGGCGCCTGGCGCTGGTAGGCGGAGTCGAGTTCGGCGAACATCGCCGCGTCGGTGCCGGCGTGGATGACGGTGAACGGCAGGCCGAGGGAGACGACGCGCTCGTCGTCATAGCCTTCCCACGTCACCGGCCCACCGACATAGCGGCCGTTCGGCGCGGTCTCGGGCGTCGAGAACGCCTCGGCGCACTTCGGGTCCTTCAGCGCCTCCCAGTTCGGCAGGCCGGGGCACTTGTCCTTCATGTAGAGCGGGTACCACCACTCTTCCTTCGCCTTCGGGCCGAGAGGACCGAGGTTCTCGGTCTGGCCGGTGGCGTCGGAGGCCTTCATTGCCTCGCCGGCGGTGGTGTCCCAGAACTCCATCGCCACCGCCAGGTCGCCGTTGGTGAGACCCGTCGTCAGGCTGGAGAGGTAGTCGGCGGTCGGATACTCGACGGTGTAGCCGAGCTTCTCGAGGATGCCGCCGAGGATCTTGGCGTTGAGGTTGACGCTGGTCCAGTCGAACAGCGCGATCTTGATCGGATCGTTCGATTCCGGGGCGGCGGCCTGCGCCACCCCGCCGATGCACCAGGCGGCCGCCGCGATCGCGAGCGCCCCTCTTCGAACTCGTGAGAACCGACTGCTCATCGACATGTCTTCTTCTCCAGTTGTGCGATCCGGAAGCACTGGTTCGGGTCTGGCGTCAGTCTTCGTCCTCGTTGCCCCGATGACGGCGTGTGCGGCACCGACCGAGCGTGCATCGGCCGGCGCATTGACAGTCCACGGATACAAGGTCCCCGCGCGCCGCCCCCGGCGCGTCCACCGCGGGGACGACGATGCCCCCACGCCTCGGCTTTCACCAGATGAAACTTATATGCCTTGGATGCTTCTCTGCAATGCCCCTTTCGGATGCCGTTCGTCTTTTGACCCGGTCGCTTTATCGTCCGCCGACAGTAGAGGCAGACGCTGCACAAGTGTGCGGCGTCGTGATCATCTTCGATGCACGCGGAGGCGCGGCGCCCCGCGGCCGCGCCTCCGGCTCAGGACCGCGGCCTGAGCTTCTGCGGATCGTAGTGCGGGAACGGCACGACTCGCGCCGGCAGGCGCTTCTGGTGGCCGTCGAGCTTGCCGATCTCGACCTCCGTGCCGACGCCGGCATGGGTGACGTCGAGGCGGGCGAGCGCGATCGTCTTGCCGAGCAGCGGCGAGCGCATGCCGCTCGTCACCCGGCCGATCTCGGCGCGGCCGACGTGCACGCAGTCACCATGGCCGACGGCGACGTTGGCGTCGATCTCGAGGCCGACGAGCTTGCGCTGCGGGTTGTCCTTGCGCCGGATCAGCGCCTCGCGGCCGATGAAGTCGTCCGCCTTGCTCTTCAGCGGCACCGTGAAGCCGATGCCGGCCTCGAACGGGTCGGTCTGGTCGGAGAACTCCGTGCCGGCGAAGATCAGCCCCGCCTCGATGCGCACCATGTCGAGGGCGGCGAGCCCCATCGGACGCAGGCCATGCGGCTGGCCGGCCTCCCAGACGGCGTCGAAGACGGTGCCGGCGTCGCGCGGGTGGCACCATATCTCGTAGCCGAGCTCGCCGGTATAGCCGGTGCGCGAGACGACGATCGGAACGCCCTGGGCATCGCCGATGCGCCCGACGGCGAAGCGGAACCACTCGAGCTCTGCCATCGACGGCTGCGTCGGCGCCGTCCAGACGATCTCCTTCAGGATGTCGCGGCTCGCGGGACCCTGCACGGCGATGTTGTGCATCTGGTCGGTGGAGGAGCGCACCATCACGGTGAGGCCGAGCTTTTCGGCCTGCTGGCGCAGCCAGAGGCCGCCGAAGTCGTCGCCGCCGATCCAGCGGAAGTTGTCGCGGCCGAGCCGGAGCAGCGTGCCGTCGTCGATCATGCCGCCGTGCTCGTAGCACATGGCGGTGTAGACGACCTGGCCGACCCCGAGCTTCTTGACGTCGCGCGTCAGCGTGTACTGCAGCAGCGCCTCGGCATCCGGCCCGGTCACCTCGAACTTGCGCAGCGGCGACAGGTCCATCACCACCGCCTTCTCGCGACAGGCCCAGTACTCCTCCACCGCCCCGCCCCTGGCGAAGCTGTTGGCGAGCCAGTAGCCGCGATATTCGGCGAAGTCGCGGGTGTGGCGGGCGAAGCGATCGTGGAACGCCGTCTCGCGGGTCAGTTTCGGCTCGGCGTCGGGGGTCATGCGGGTCGCTATGGCACGAGAGAATGTTTCGGCACCCGAATAGGTGCGGACGTGGATGTCGGTGAGATGCCAGCCGTTGGCCGGCGTGGTGTCGTCCGGGCAGGCCGATGACACGCAGACGAGGTCGGTCAGCGCCCGCAGCAGCACATAGTCGCCGGGCCGCGACCACGGCTCGTCGGAGACGACGTGGCCATGCGCGTCGATCGCCGTGTTGAAGAAGAAGTTGATCGCCATCCAGCCGGCGCGGGGGCTGACGCCGCGCCCGGCGAGGGCGTTGTTGAAGTTCTCGGAGCAGTTGACGTGGCCGGGATAGCCGATGTCGTCATAGTACTTGGCGGCGCAGGCGAGCGCGAAGGCGTCGTGGCGGCCGCAGGTGTCCTGCACCACCTCGACCAGCGGCTCCATGTCCTGGTCGTAGTACTTCGAGTGCAGGCCCGGCATCGGATAGGCCGAGCCCATCAAAGTGCGCGTCGTCGTCACGTCGAGGGGATGGTCCCGGCCCTTGTCGAGCTTGCGGGCGGAGAAGCACTGGAAGTCGGTGCACTGACGGCCGTCGACATCGATGATCTGGATGTAGTCGCCCGCCTTGACGAAATAGGACCGCGCCGACGCAGACAGGACGCGGATGTCGTCGACGGGATCGGCGAGCGGATCGGGCAAGGCGTGTGTGCCGATAAGGCGCGGCCGGGCGCGCTGGATCACGACGGCGAGCGGCGTCGCGGTGTCGTGGCCGTCGACCGCCATCGGCCCGCCGGGCGCGGCGACGACGAGGGCGCCGTCGCGCTGGACAGTAAAGCGCTCCTGCGCGCCCGCCGACGTGCCCTCGCCGAAGAGGTGCAGGGCGGAAGCGCCGGCGAGCGCGATGCCGCGCCGCTCCAGGCGGCGGCGGAAGAGCGCGAGGCTCGGCTCGCCCGACAGGAGCAGCGCCTTCAGGCCGCCGGCGCTGCCGTTCGCCGGGGCGCCGAGGACACCGGGATCAGCGCGGCCGTGGCTGTCGACGGCGACGATCTCGCAGACCTGGCCGCCCTCGAGATTGCGGATGATGGCGGTGTCGCCGGCCTCGACCTCGACGAGGATGGCGCCGGCGCCGGGGACATGATGGCGCTCGAGACCGCTCGTCGCGACCGAGCCATCGGGGCGGAGGATGCGGCTGGGACGCGGCGGGCCGGCGAGGACTTCGGGATAGCGAAGCTGCAGCAAGGCCGGACCCCCGTCGAGCCGCGCCGCCGCGTCGTCGCGAGGGCCGTCTCGAAATATGCCGCCGCGACGATACCGGAGCCCCGGGGACCCCACAAGGCGATGTCGGCCGGTACCGGTAGTCCGGCCGGCGTGCCGGCCGCGATTCGGCCTGGCGAGACCTTCAGCTGCCGTGCGGCGTGCGGGCGGCGATGGCGACGCCGAGCAGCGCGGCGACGGCGTCGTGCAGGACGGGCGTCGCGGCCACCAGCGGCGGATGGCGGACGGTCTCGCGATTGTAGGTGACTGGTTTGCCGTCAAGATCGGTGAGCCGTCCACCGGCCTCCTGCACCAGCAGGTCTGCCGCGGCGAGGTCCCAGTCGCACGCCTTGCTGCTCGCGGCGGCGGCGTCGAGGCGGCCGGCGGCGACCAGCGACAGGCGGTAGGCGAGCGAGTGGACGAGCGGCACCGGCTCGACACCCGCGTCCGTGAAGGCGGAGGAACGGACGAAGCCTTTCGGACCAGCGATGCGGGCGCCGGCGAGGCGCGTTGCGCCGCTCGTCATCACGACGGCGCCGTTCAGCCGCGCGCCGCCGCCGAGGCTCGCGAGAAACAGCTCGTCGCGCGGCGGACAGAGCACGGCGGCCGCGATGGGTCGGCCGTCCTCGACGATGGCGAGGCTGACCGTCCAGTCCTCGTCGCCGCGCACGAAGGCGCGGGTGCCGTCGATCGGATCGACGATGAAGATGCGGCGGTGCTTGAGCCGGATCGGGTCGTCGACGCTCTCCTCCGACAGCCAGCCATAGTCGGGCCGCGCGGCGCCGAGGTGGGTGGCGAGGAAGCGGTCGACGGCGAGGTCGGCCTCGCTCACCGGCGAGGAATCACCCTTCGTCCACACCTCCGGCGACTGCCGGAAGTAGCCCATCGCCATGGCGCCCGCCTGGCGGGCGGCATCGGCGAGAAGCGCCAGGTCGGCGGCGTGGGCGGCGGCCACACCGTCAGCGGCCGGCAATGGTCAGGCCCTCGATGGCGATGGTCGGGGCGTTGGTGGCGCCGCGGAACTCAAGGTCGTTGGCGACCACCATGCGCGCGAACATCTCGCCGAGGTTGCCGGCGATGGTGATCTCGCTGACCGGGCCGCCGAGTTCGCCGTTCTCGATCCAGTAGCCCGCCGCTCCCAGGCTGTAGTCGCCGGTGACGAGGTTGGCGCCGTGGCCGATGAGGTCGGTGACATAGAGGCCGGTGCCGACCTGGGCGAGCAGCTCTGCCGGTCCGAGCCGCCCAGGCTCGAGCGTCAGGTTGGTCGACGATGGTGACGGCGAGCCGCCGCCGCGGGCGGCGCGGCCGTTGCTCGTGAGGCCGAGCTCGCGCGCCGTGGCACCGTCGAGCAGCCAGTCGGCGAGGATTCCGTCCTCGACGAGGGCGAACGGCCGGCCGGCGACGCCCTCGCCGTCGAAGGGCCGCGAGCCGAGGCCGCGCCGGCGCATGGGATCGTCGGTGATGCGGATGCCGGGCGCGAAGACGCGCTCGCCGCGCTTGTCCTTGAGGAAGCTCGTGCCGCGGGCGATCGCGGCACCGTTGGCGGCGCCGGCGAGCGCCCGCACCAGGCTCGTGGCCGCCCGCGGCTCGTAGACGATGGTGGCGGTCTGCGTCTCGACACGGCGCGGCGCGACGCGGCGGACCGCCCGCTCGCCGGCCCGACGGCCGACATGCTCGGCGTCCTCGACGTCCTCGAGATGGGCGGCGGAGCTCGACCAGTAGTCGCGCTCCATGGCCGTCCCCTCGCCGGCCACTGCCATCGCCGAGCGGCCGTGGCGGGAGCCAAGATAGGCGCCGGTGAAGCCGCCGGAGGTGGCGAGCACCAGCCCGCCGAGGCTCCACGAAGCGGAGGCGCCGCCGGAGCGGCTGACGCCGGCGACCTCGCGCATCGCCGCCTCGGTGGCGAGCGCCGTCTCGGTCAGCTGCGCCGCCGACGGCGCCGTCGGATCGACGAGGTCGAGGTCGGGAAACTCGCGCGCCAGGGCCTCCGGGTCGGCGAGGCCGGCGTAGGGATCCTCCGGCGCGTGGCGGGCCATCGCCACGGCGCGCTCGACGAGGGCGGCGGCCTCGGACGGTGCGTTGGTGGAGACGGTGGCGAAGCGGCGGCCGACGAAGACGCGCAGCGACAGGTCGTCGGACTCCGACCGCTCCGTCTCCTCGACGCGGCCGTCGCGCACCTCGATGGCGAGCGCCGTGCCGCGCACGACGACGACGTCGGCGGCGTCGGCCCCGGCGCGGCGCGCCTGGGCCACGAGATCGGCGGCGACGGACTTCAGGCGATAGAGATCGGGGGTGTCGGTCATGCGGTGTCCCGTTCGCACCGTCCGTCCGGCCGCACCGACGGATGCGAGGGAGGCGGTGCGGTCCCCGTTCATCTACGGCGCCGACCCACGCCTCGCAAGGCACGGGCGTCGCGACGTCGCGGGCGAATCGGAGGTCCGGAGACCCCGCCGGGCGCGAATTTTCGCGATCCCAGTGAGGTTTGCGTAACCGTGCGGGAAGAGCCGCCCCGGCCACCACCCCCGCGTTAACGGCCGCACAAGCACGCCGGCCCCCTGATCGCCGGCATGCAAGAGCCGGACGCAACCGGCGATCAGGAGCAGGCCCAGGTGCCCCCATCGACCGCTGACATCGAAACCGTCGACCGTGGCCCGCGCGCCGCCGGCGACCTGCTGCCGCACCGCTTCGCCGCCGAAGAGGGCGTCGTCGGCAACGACGCGCTGCTGTCGCTGGTGCTGGACGAGACCCACGCCGTCATCCGCCGTCGTCTCTCCGGCGTAGCGATGACGATGGTGATCCCCGTCGCCGCGTTCCGCGGCGTGGGCGTGTGCATCTCCGACGATCTCGACGAGATCTCCTTCGTGCTCGTGCACTCCGATCCGGGCCTGACGGTGCCGCTCGGCGCGACCGACACCGTCGAAGAAGCGGCCCGCCGCCTCGACGGCTGGTCGAAGGCGCTCAGGCTGCCGCGGCTGTTCGTCGACCGCGACGGCGTCGCGGCGCCGATCGATGCGGTGATCGCCAAGGCGACCCCGGATGCGCCCGCCCGCCCGACAGTGCGCGCCGGCGGTCCGGCGCTGCGTGTGCACGAGGGCGGCCGCTCGGGTCTTCCGCGCTGACATCTCCCGCGCCGGGCTGTCGGCTCCGACGCTTCAGGCGGTGAGACCAGCGGCCCGCAGGCCGGCGTCGGCGACCAGCCCCAGGAACGGCATCCAGCCGGCGATGCGGTTGGAGCGGAACAGCATCAGGCAGCGCGCCGGGTCGTCCTCGTCGAGGGTGACCACCTGCCAGGCGAGATGGACGGCGAAGGCGGCGAGGCCGAGATAGGCCGGCCACCCTGCCCCGACGAGTGCGAACGCCACGGCGAGCGCCACCACGGTGGCCGCGAACAGCCCCCCGATCGAGAGCTTCGTATAGCGGCCGAACAGCCGCGCCGTGGAGCGGATCCCGACGATGGCGTCGTCGCGGCGATCCTGGTGGGCGTAGATGGTGTCGTAGCCGATCGTCCACAGGATGGCGGCGAGGTAGAGCGCCACCGGGGCCCAGTCGAGCCGGCCGAACACCGCCGTCCAGCCGAGGAAAGCGCCCCACGAGAAGGCGAGGCCGAGCACCATCTGCGGCCAGTCGGTGACGCGCTTGGCGAACGGATAGGCGGCGACGACGACGAGCGAGCCGGCGCCGACGAGGATCGTCGTCCAGTTGAACTGCAGCAGCACGACGAGGCCGACGAAGGAGAGCGCCACGGCGAAGGCGAAGGCGCGCTTAGCGCTCACCTGGCCGCTCGGGATCGGCCGCGAGCGCGTGCGCGTCACCTGCGCGTCGACGTCGCGGTCGACGACGTCGTTGTAGGTGCAGCCAGCACCGCGCATGACGATGGCGCCGACGAGGAAGAGCACCAGGTGCCAAGGGTTCGGATATGGCGCGCCGGCGGCGACCGTGGCGAGAGCGGCGGACCACCAGCACGGCCACAACAAGAGCCACCAGCCGATCGGCCGGTCGAGCCGGGCGAGCCGGGCGTAAGGCCGCCACGACAGCGGCGCCCAGCGGTCGACCCAGTTGCCGCGGTCGGCGTCGGCGACGGCACGGTCGGTCATCGGCGTCCTCCCTACCCCGCTGGTGCACCACCGCCAGGCCGCCGCGTCAAGGCGGCGCGATCGCCCGTCGCGCCGGCGGTTCGGCCGTGCTAAGCGCGGCGCCGACCTGAGCCAAGCGAACGGGCCGACGCCATGACCTCCGACGACCGCCTCAACGTGCTCGTGATCGGCTCCGGCGGGCGCGAGCATGCGCTGGCCTGGAAGCTGGCGCAGTCGCCGCGGCTCGGCAAGCTGTGGGCTGCACCGGGCAACCCAGGCATCGCCGCCGTCGCCGACCTGGTGCCGATCGCCGTCGGCGATGCCCCCGCGACCGTTGCGTTCTGCCGCGACAACAGCGTCGACCTCGTGGTGGTCGGCCCGGAGGCGCCGCTGGTCGCGGGGCTCGCCGACCGGCTGAGCGAGGCCGGCATCACCGTCTTCGGGCCGAGCGCCGGCGCCGCGCAGCTGGAAGGCTCAAAGGGCTTCACAAAAGACCTTTGTGCCGAAGTCGGCATTCCGACCGCTGCCTACGCCCGCTTCCGCGACGCCGCCTCGGCGCGCGCCTATGTCGAGATGAGCGGCGCGCCGATGGTGGTGAAGGCCGACGGGCTCGCCGCGGGCAAGGGCGTCGTCATCGCCATGACCACCATGGAAGCCCTGGAGGCGGTCGACGCCTGCTTCGAGGGCGCCTTCGGGGCGGCCGGTGCCGAGGTGGTGGTGGAGGCCTTCCTCGACGGCGAGGAGGCGAGCCTGTTCGCCCTGACGGACGGCGTGACCGTGGTGCCGTTCGGCACGGCGCAGGACCACAAGCGCGTCTTCGACGGCGACGAAGGGCCGAACACCGGCGGCATGGGCGCCTATTCGCCGGCGCCGGTGATGACGCCGGCGATGACCGAGCGGGCAATGGCGGAGATCGTCCGGCCGACGGTAGCGGCACTCGCCGCCCGCGGCACGCCGTTTAAGGGCGTGCTCTATGCCGGGCTGATGATCACCGAGAAGGGCCCGGAGCTGATCGAGTACAACGTCCGCTTCGGCGACCCGGAATGCCAGGTGCTGATGCCGCGGCTCGACAGCGACCTCCTCGACCTCCTGCACCGCTGCGCCACCGGCCGCCTCGCCGACGCGGTGCCGCGGTGGCGGGACGAGACGGCGCTGACGGTGGTGATGGCGGCGGACGGCTATCCCGGCGAGCCGAAGAAGGGCACGGCGATCGGCGGTCTCGCCGCGGCCGAGGCGACGGGGGCGACGGTCTTCCACGCCGGCACGGCGCTCGCCGGCGACGGCACGCTCATCGCCAACGGCGGCCGTGTGCTGGGCGTGACGGCAACCGGCGCCACGGCCGCAGAGGCACAGCGGCGCGCCTACGCCGCGGTAGACCGCATCGATTGGCCGGGCGGCTTCTGCCGGCGCGACATCGGCTGGCGGGCCGTCGCGCGGGAAACCGGCTCGAACTGAGCAGCCCGAGCGACCGCTGTTTCCGTGCGAGCGAGCGGCCTCAGTGGCCGCTCATGCTCGACACCGTGTTGAGCACGACGACGCCGCCGATGATCATGGCGAGGCCGAGCGCGCCGGCGAGGTCGAGCTTCTCGCCGTAGAAGACGATGCCGGCGGTGGCGGCGAGCACGATGCCGAGGCCCGACCACACCGCATAGGTGAAGCCGAGCGACAGCGACCGCAGCGCCAGCGACAAGAGGAAGAACGCCAGCCCGTAGCCGACGGCGACCGTCACCGTCGGCCACAGCCGGGTGAAGCCGTCGGCCGATTTCAGCGCCGTGGTGGCGATCACCTCGGCGATGATCGCCACGGCGAGGAGCACATAGGCCATGGTCACTCCTCGCCGGGCACGAACGCGTCGAAGGCGGCCCAGAACGGCTCGCGGAAGCGGTCGGCTTCCATCATCAATTCGTGGCGCGCGCCCGGCACCAGGATGACGCCGCCGTTGACGAGGCGCTTGCCGAAGCGCTCGGCGGCCCGCGCATCGACGACGCGGTCGCGGCCGGAGGCGATGATCAGCGTCGGCAGCGTCATCCGCTGGACGAGCTCTGCCTTCTTCAGCGTCACCATGGTGTCGCGGGCGGCCTTCACCCAGCCGATCGTCGGCGCGCCGAGGCGCAGCGCCGGTGCCGCGTCGAGGACGGCGAGGTTGCGGGTGAAGCGGGCGCGGTCCGACGTCAGCGTGTTGCCCTCGAACACGCCCGGTTCGCCGGCGCCGGGGCGGCGGGCGGAGACCCGCTTGCGTCCGAGCCCGACGAGGCTCGCGACCTCGAGGACCGAGGCGAACACCCACTCCGGCATGGTGCGCTCGCCGAAGCCGAGCAGCGGCGAGACGGTGACGAGGCGCGAGAACAGCGGGTGCAGCCGGCGCACACCGAGCAGCACGACGGCACCGCCGGTGGAGTGCGCGAGCGCGGTGTAGGGCGGCGGCAGCGCCGGCATCACCGCCTTGCGCATCACCGTCTCGATGTCGGCGACATAGTCGTGGAACGAGGCGACGTGGCCGACGTGCGGGTCCTTCGTCAGCCGGCCCGAGCCGCCCTGGCCACGCAGGTCGAAGGTGGCGACGGCGAAGCCGCGCCTCTGCAGGTCGGCGATGGTCTCGAAATACTTCTCGATGAACTCCGCCCGGCCCTGCACGATCACCACGGTGCCGCGCGCCTCGCCGTTGGCGGGCCAGAGGGCGACGCGCAGCGGCACGTTCCAGCGGCCGGCGACGGTTAGCGTGCGCACGCCCGGCGGCACCGGGTTGATCGGCAGGTCGAGGAGGGCCGGGGCGGCCGGGTCAGCCTTCACGAGCATCGATGTTCACCGCCGCCATTGTCACGCATCGCCCCCTTGAACTTCAAAAACGCCGCTCCTACCTCGGTGCTGCGGGCGCCAACCGGGTCCGCAGGAATGCCCACAGTCCGGCCAAGACGGCGGACGGAGCGCATTCCGGACATCAACGTCGCTTCTTCTTGGAGGACACCATGCGTCACTTCGATCTGAGCCCCCTCTACCGGACCACCGTCGGCTTCGACCGGCTGTTCAACCTGCTCGACCAGGGTGCCGGCGCCGAGGCGCCGACCTATCCGCCCTACGACATCGAGCGCACCGGCGACAACGCATACCGCGTCACCATGGCGGTGGCCGGCTTCGCCGACAAGGACCTCTCCATCGAGGCCCGCGAGAACGTGCTGACGGTGAAGGGCGAGAAGCAGGCCGACACGGAGGCCGCCGAGCGGCAGGTGATCTACCGCGGCATCGCCGGCCGCGCCTTCGAGCGCCGCTTCCAGCTCGCCGACTACGTCGTCGTGAAGGGTGCGAGCCTCGAGAACGGCCTCCTGCACATCGACCTCGTGCGCGAGGTGCCGGAGCAGCTGAAGCCGCGCCAGGTGCCGATCCGCGCCGCGCAGGCCAAGCAGATCGAGCAGGTCGCGGCCTGACGGCGACTGCCGACTGAGAGACAGTGGAGGATGACGGGGCGCCTCGCGAGAGCGGGGCGCCCTCATTTCGTTCGGGGGCAGCCCGGCCGACTGGCCTGCCCCCCTTGAAGTGGTCCTCCCTGAGGTATGGGTTTTGAGCCCTATTGGAGGACGGACAGATGGCGAGGAAGCGGCATAGGCCCGAGGAGATAGTCACGAAGCTTCGGCAGGTTGAGGTCCTGACGGCGCAGGGCAA
>CAMDHY010000048.1 GCA_945898215.1 Pseudoxanthobacter soli DSM 19599
AGAGCGCGGCGAGAAGGTGATCGACGAGGTGCTGGACATGATCCGCGGCACGTCGCTCGACACTGGCTCGTATCTCGACAGGCTGAAGCGGCTTCCGCCTAACGAGCAGGTGGCCGCGGCCAAGCGAGACCTTGCGATCTCCCGGCAGCGCACAAAAGAGGCGCAGAACTCGCAGCAAAGCCGCGTTGCGTCGCTGATCGACGCCGACGTTAAAGCCCGCGCCGCTAAGGAGTCCGCGGAGATCATAGCCGAGTATGTCATGGCAGAAGGATAGAACAGTCGCTCCATCCTGATCAGCAGGGGCGACATACCGCCACGCCTTTAGGCTCGGCCCGATTGCGTGTTCCTACCGCGATCGGGCCGTGCGGCGATGCGCGCCTCCTCGCGCCCTCGTTGCCCGCCCTCGCGGATATTGTCCTTCAGCCAATCTTGTATGCCGCTCGGAAATTTTTCAGCGGGCAATAGTTCATTGGCCTCTGGGTGATATTGAACCGGACATAGTCTATGGTACGGAGTGTGCTCTTCAATAAGCGCGGTAATCACGAGGCCATCAAGAGGCAATGTTACCGCATCCAAGTTCAGGGATTGCACTTCAATGTCGAGATAGTACTCGTCCGCCTCACCAGGGGCAATGATATGGCCGAGCTTCGCTCGGAGCGCTAAAAGATCCTCAAGTGCACTTGCCATTGCGCCAGCCTCCACGCTCACGGTTGCGTGGCTGAGGGCGGCCGTCAAGTGCTCGCACTATTTTTTCGGCATGTAGCCCCGCCCTTGCAGCCACTCGACAACGATCCGGCGGATCATCTCCGACCGACTGGGGCTGTCAGGCTCGGCCGATGCGGCCGTGTCCAGCGCACCGCGAATGTCTGTCGACAGCCTGATCGCCGTCACCGGGTCCTGACCCGTCGCTGGTCGTCCTCGTTTTTTACGTAGTACATCTATTGACGTCATACGTCTTTGCGTACTACGCAAATGCGAGCCGAGCAAGAGGTTGCAGCCTCAAGCTCGGCCCTAACCCCAGGCTAGGAAGCATCCCATGCCCACGGCTATCCTGACGACTACCACATCCCGCCGCACGTTCCTCGTCGGCATGGCGGCCGCGGCCGCGCCCGTCGCTGCGCTACCGGCGGGCGCGAGCGGGGCGGGTTCCCACTTTCGTACCGCTGTGGATCGCTACCGGAAGGCGCTCGCCGAGCTCAACGCGAGCCCACTGGCGGACGACGACTTTGACGCCGCAATGGCGTCGATCATCGATCCTCTGGAGGAGGCGATGAGCAACATCGACCTCGCCTCGCCCTCGGATGCGGTGCTGGCGATGGACCTCGCACGGGAGCGGTGGAACCCGCTCAGTCAGGACAACGAAGACGCGCTGTTGGAGCGCGTCCACGAGTACCTTCGGAGGGCTGCGGCATGATCGTCGACAAGACCCGGCACCCGACCGAGAACCTTCGCACGGCGGAACACCTGCTCCTCGTCCTGCTTATGGCGACCGAGGAGGACGAGCCGGAACTTTTCGCCATCAATACCGTCGTCGGCCAAGCTCTCATGTTGGTCCGGGATGCGGCCGAGAGGCTGGATGCGGAGATGCCGAAGCCGGATCCGATCGACTTCTCGGCGCCGATCGAGCGCATGGTGCCGCGCGATGCGGCCTAGCGTGCCTCTGGTGCGCCCGCGGCGCCGCGACGGCTGGCGGCAGCTTCGCCGGGCGGCCGTCCAGACGGTCCGCATGTGGGCCGCCCGCAAGCTGATCAGCCTCGCGACGTGGGTGCTGCCGCGCCGGCCTTGAGATCAGCGAGGCGCGACAGGGGAGGGCGGTCCGCGAGGGCCGCCCTTTTCGATTCGCGCCGCTGGCGCGTTCACCCTATCTGTCGCCCACGATACCCGGGGCCCCTGCGTTACCCGTGGCGTTACCCTCGGCGAAAACTTGGACCAACAGGGCGGGCGAAGGACGGCGCAAGTGCTTGAATTTGCTGGTGACCCCGACGCGATTCGAACGCGTGACCCTCAGATTAGGAATCTGATGCTCTATCCTGCTGAGCTACGGGGTCCCAACGGCCGTTTAGCATGGAACCGCGCGGGGATCACCGGGGTTCGTGACCACGGCGCGCCGTGATAGGCACGATGGTCGGATGGCGCGGGGGAGGCGAGGCATGCGGTACCAGGACGGCCAAACGTGAGCCGGGCCTTCATGCGCGAGCCCGACGGCGACGTGCCCTCAGAACCGCTCGCCGAAACCCCGGTGAGCCCGCACCGCAATCTCGTGACACCCCGCGGCCTCGCCCTGCTGCAGGCCGAACTGGCCCGGCTCGACCAGGCGCTCGCGGCCCTGGCGGGCGGCGGCGCTGCCGCCGCGGGCGATCGGGCCGATGACCCCGTCGACCGCCACTCGCCGGCCGCCCACCTCTCGCGCGACCGGCGCTATATCGCGCGGCGGATCGCCACCGCCGAGCCCGTCGCCGACGTGCCGGCGGCCGACGGCGACCCCACCGTGACGTTCGGCTGCGCCGTCACGCTTGCGCTGGCGACCGGGCGCCGCGTCACCTGGCGGATCGTCGGCGAGGACGAGGCCGACCCGGCGCACGGGCGGATCGCCTGGACCGCCCCGGTCGCCGTCCTGCTGCAGGGGCTGGGCGTCGGCGACACGGTTGTGCTGCCGGCGGGTCTGGCCGAGGTGGTGGCGATCGACCCGACGGCGGAGCCAGCCCCCGCTCCAGTCCCAGATTTGCCGGATTCGGATTTGCCGATGGCGCGCCCATCGACAGGAGATACGGCTTGACGTCCAGGTTCGTTCCCGCCCGCCTCGCCGACTTCGCGCGCCGCGAAGTCGGTGTGCTGACGATCGTGCTCGCCATCGCCGTCGCGCTGCTCGCTTTCCTGGCGATCGCCGACGAGGTGATGGAGGGCGAGACCGGTGCCTTCGACGAGACGCTGCTGCTCGCGCTGCGCGTTCCGACCGATACCCATGACCCGCTCGGGCCGCGCTGGCTCGAGCAGGCGGCTGGCGACGTCACGGCGCTCGGCAGCGTCACGGTGCTGGCGCTGATCACGCTGGCGGCGGTCGGCTTCCTGTTCGCCGATGGCAAGCCGCGCACGGCGCTGCTGGTGATCGCCTCGGTGGGGGGCGGTACGCTGCTGTCGACGCTCTTGAAGCTCGGCTACGACCGCCCGCGCCCCGATCTCGTGCCGCACGGCGTCGAGGTCTACACGGCGAGCTTCCCGAGCGGGCATGCGCTCGGCGCGGCCGTCGTCTTCCTGACGCTCGGCGGGCTCCTGTCGTGGTCGCAGCCGCGCCGGCGGATCAAGATCTACATCCTGTCGACGGCGGTGCTGCTCACCATCCTCGTCGGTGTCAGCCGCGTCTATCTCGGCGTGCACTGGCCGACGGACGTGCTCGCCGGCTGGACGATCGGCGCGGCCTGGGCGCTGGCGTGGTCG
The DNA here is from genome assembly GCA_945898215.1 of Pseudoxanthobacter soli DSM 19599. GTDB lineage: Bacteria > Pseudomonadota > Alphaproteobacteria > Rhizobiales > Segnochrobactraceae > CAMDHY01. The sequence goes on from CAMDHY010000048.1 coordinate 3,436, forward strand.
GGCGTCGCCCTGGTGCTGGCGCGCCGTACGCGGCCGGCGCCGCCGGGGGAGGGGCCGGCCGGCTGACGCTGGCCGACCGGCCGCCAATCGGCCGTGGCTCGATCCGATAACCCGGTGGCCGCAGGCCGCCGTGCTCGTCCATTACCCGCCGGCCGGAGGCCGGCGGCATGGCGGGAGCGGGGATCAGCGCTCTTCTTCATCCTCGACGTCGCCGATGATGTCGGCCACGTCGTCGTCGCCCTCTTCCTCCTCGAGGAACTCGTCCTCGCCCGGATCGATCTCGGCGATCTCCTCGGGGTCGATGTCGTCGACGACCTCACCGCCGCTCGCCTCGGCGTCGGCCTCCTCGAGGCTGACCAGTTCGACGTCGGCCACCACCTCGTCGACCTCGATCTCCTCGATCGGGGCGACCACCTTGGCGAGCTTTTCAGGGCGAACCGCCGGCTGCCCGACATCGAACGTGGTGCCGCATTTCGGGCACAGGATCGGGCTGCGATTGAGGTCGTAGTACTTGGTGCCGCAGCTGGGGCACAGCCGCTTCACCCCAAGTTCCGGTTTAGCCACGTCGCGCGCCTCGCGGTGTCATGAAAGCGGGGTCCCCATACAGTCGGCCGGGCGACTTTGTCAAAGCGGAATCCGGCGCGCCCCTCGGGGGGCCGGACCGTCGCCGCTCCGGCGGCTTTGGCCGGCCCCCCGCCTCGCCCCGCCGCGGCGCCGCAGCGGCCAAGGACCGCACCTCGAACGCGGTGCGGCAGCCGGCCCGGACCGGCCGCCAGCGCCCCCGCCAGCGATTGACATTGGCAATAACAATTATAGTCTAGTCGAAAGATTGCGGGCCGCGCCGGATGTTCCGGAACGCGAGGACGACCGCCGCGCCGAGGCGCGGGGCGATCCGCCCGCCGCCCCCCAAGTTCGGGGGCTGCCAGAGGAGGAGCGACCCGATGACGACGATCTTCAGCACAGTTGCGATTCTCAAGTCGACCGCGCTCGGCCTCGGTGCCGCCGCGCTGGGTCTCGCCCTCTCCGTCGGCGGCGCCGCCGCCCAGGAGGTCACGCTCAAGCTGCACCAGTTCCTGCCGGCGCAGGCGCCGGTGCCGGCCGGCGTGCTGGTGCCGTGGATGGAGGCGATCGAGAAGGAGTCCGACGGACGCATCAAGTTCGAGCACTACCCGGCGATGCAGCTCGGCGGCAAGCCGGGCGAGCTCTACGACCAGGTGGTCGACGGCGTCGCCGACGTGGTGTGGACGCTGCCGGGCTACACGCCGGGCCGCTTCCCGCGCTCGGAAGTGTTCGAGCTGCCGTTCATGATCAAGGACGCCGAGGGCGCCTCGCGCGCTTTCTGGAAGCTCGGCGAAGAGCACATGTTCGACACGGACTTCAAGGACGTGAAGATCATCGGCCTGTGGACCCACGGACCGGGGCTGATCCACTCCGTCAAGCCGATCACCACGGTGGCGGACCTGAAGGGCGTCAAGCTGCGCGCGCCGACGCGCGTCACCAACATGATGGCGACCTCGCTCGGTGCGACGCCGGTCGGCATGCCGGTGCCGGCGGTGCCGGAGGCGCTGTCGAAGGGCGTCATCGATGCGACGATCCTGCCCTGGGAGGTCACCGCCTCGATCAAGTCGTCCGAACTCGTCAAGAACCACACCGAGTTCCCCGGCGCGCCGCTCTACACGGCGACCTTCATCCTGGCGATGAACAAGGACGTCTACGAGGGCCTGCCGGCGGATCTCAAGGCGGTGATCGACGCCAACTCCGGCATAGACTTCTCGGCCGAGGCGGGCCGCGTCAGCCAAGCGGCAGACGGGGGCGCGCGCCAGCTCGCCGTCAACCTCGGCAACAACATCATCGAACTGACGCCCGAGCAGATCGCCGAGTGGAAGACGGCGGCCCAGCCGACAATCGACACCTGGGTCAAGGAAATGTCCGCCAAGGGCATCGACGGTCAGGCCCTCCTCGACGAGGCACGCGCCGCCATCGCCGCGCCGGGCAACTGATCGCACCGTCGCGAGCGGAAGGGGCGCCGTCGCCGGCGCCCCGCATCGGAGGGGGGCGGACAATGCAGCGGGTGATTTCGACGCTGGCGCTGGCCTCGGCCGGTGCGGGCGGACTTGTGCTGGTCGCGCTGGTGGTGATGACGTGCGCCAGCATCGTCGGCCGGGCGCTGATCGACTTTGGGCTCGGCCCGGTGACCGGCGACTTCGAGCTGGTCGAGGCGGGCATCGCGTTCGCGGTCTTCGCCTTCCTGCCGCTCTGCCAGTTGCGGGCGGGCCACGCGACCGTCGACGTCTTCACCAGCGGGCTGTCCGATCGCTTCAACCGCGTTCTCCTCGCGGTCTGGGAGATCCTCGCCGCCCTCGTTCTGGCCCTGATCGCCTGGCGGCTCGGCGCCGGCCTCATCCAGAAGAGCGGCAACGGCGAGACGACGTTCCTGCTGCAGTTTCCGATCTGGTGGGCCTATGCGGCCTGCATGGTCCCCGCCGTCGTGGCCGTGATCGTCGCCGTCTGGTCGGCCGCCGACCGCGTGAGGGCGGTGTTCACCGGCCGCGACACGCGACCGATCGGCGGGGAGGCGAGCCTTTGAGTGCCGTCGAGATCGGGCTGTGGTCCTTCCCCATCCTCCTCCTCATCATCTTCCTGCGCGCCCCCATCGGCCTCGCCATGCTGATCTGCGGCATCGGCGGGATGTGGATGGTCACCGGCAGTCCCAACATCGTGCTGGCGAAGCTGAAGACCGAGACCTACTCGACGTTCTCGAGCTACTCTCTGTCGATCGTGCCGATCTTCCTGCTGATGGGCTATCTCGCCGGCATCGGCGGCATGAGCCGGGCGCTGTTCAAGGCGGCGGAGGCGTTTCTCGGCCACTACCGCGGCGGCACCGCGATGGCGGCCGTCGGAGCCTGCGCCGGCTTCGGCGCGATCTGCGGCTCGTCGCTCGCCACCGCGGCGACGATGGCGCAGGTGGCGTTGCCCGAACTGCGCCGGGCCGGCTATGCCGGCGGCCTGTCGACGGCGACGCTGGCGGCCGGCGGCACGCTGGGCATCCTCATCCCCCCGTCGGTGATCCTCGTCGTCTATGCGACGCTGACCGAGCAGAACATCGCCAAGCTGTTCCTCGCCGCCTTCGTCCCCGGGATCATCGCGGCGATCGGCTACGTGCTCGTCATCGCGCTCTACGTGCGGCTCTATCCGCACACCGCCGGCCGGCAGCCGCGCATGCCCTATTCGGAACGCTGGCGCGCGCTCCTGGCGATCTGGCCGGTGATCGTCGTCTTCGTCGCGGTCGTCGGAGGCATCTACACGGGCGTGTTCACGCCCACGGAGGGCGCCTCGGTGGGCGCGCTCGGCACCGGGATCATCGCCTGGGCATCCGGGGAGCTCACCTGGGCGAAGCTCTGGAAGGCGCTGATGTCGACGGCGGTCGCGACCGCGATGATCTTCCTCATCGTGCTGGGCGCAGCCTTCTTCAACGCCTTCCTGGCGCTCACCCAGGTGCCGCAGCTGATCTCGAGCTTCGTCATCGAGCAGGGCTACGGGCCATGGCTGGTGCTGACCATCATCCTGGTGCTGTACCTGCTGCTCGGCTGCGTGATGGACAGCCTGTCGATGATCCTGCTCACCATCCCGATCTTCTTCCCGATGATGACGAGCCTCGATTTCGGCATGAGCCAGGAGCACATGGCGATCTGGTTCGGCATCCTCATCCTGATCGTCGTGGAAGTGGGGCTGATCACGCCGCCGGTCGGCCTCAACCTGTTCGTCATCAATGCGATGGACCGGACCACGCCGATCCGCGAGACCTACAAGGCGGTGATGTTCTTCGTCGCGACCGACATCGTGCGGGTCGCGATCCTCGCGGCCTTTCCGGCGATCACGCTGTTCCTGCTGACGTGAGGGCGCGATGACGGGCACGCCGGCCGATCCATCGCCTGAGCCGGGAGCGACCGACGGCGGCGTTTCCGACGCGCGCCTCGAGCAGTTCACCGGCTACCTGATGAAGCGCGCCTTCAACGTCGTGCAGTCGGACCTCGCCCGCGTGCTCGAGCCGTTCGGGCTCAGGATGCTGTCGTTCTCGACGCTGATGGTGGTGATCGACAATCCCGACATCACCCAGACGCAGCTCGCCCAGGCGCTGTCGGTGGAGCGCTCCAACATCGTCGTCGTCCTCGATACGCTCGAGGAGGCGGGCCTGCTCAACCGCAACCCGGTGCCACGCAACCGGCGCGCCTATGCGCTGCGGGCGACGCTCGCCGGCCAGCGCCTGGCGGAGAAGGCCTGCAAGGCGGTCGCCGCCCACGAGGCGCGGCTGTTCGGCGGCCTTTCGCCCGCAGAGCACGCGGTGCTGCGGGAGGCGCTCGGGCGCCTCAAGTCGTCGACCGGGTGAGCCGGGCCGGCGACGGTCAGGCGGCGCCGACGGCACCGAGCAGCCGGAGGGCGTTCCCCTTCAGGATGAGCGGCCGCACCTCGTCGCGGAAGGCCGCCTTGTCGAAGGCGTCGAGCCACTTCTCCGGCGCGATCATCGGCCAGTCGGAGCCGAACAGCATCTTCTTCTTGAGGATGGTGTTGGCGTAGCGGACGAGGATCTCCGGGAAGTACTTCGGCGACCAGCCCGACAGGTCGATGTAGACGTTCGGCTTGTGGGTCGCCACGGCGAGCGCCTCCTCCTGCCACGGGAAAGAGGGGTGGGCGAGGATGATCGGCATGTCGGGGAAATCGACCGCGACGTCGTCGATGAACATCGGGTTCGAATACTTCAGCCGCATGCCGTTGCCGCTGCGCATGCCGGCGCCGACGCCGGTCTGGCCGGTGTGGAAGAGGGCGGGCTTGCCAGTCTCGGCGATCGCCTCATAGAGCGGCCAGGCCATGCGGTCGTTCGGGAAGAAGCCCTGCATGGTCGGGTGGAACTTGAAGCCCTGGATGCCGTGGTCGCGCACGAGCGTGCGCGCCTCGCGGGCGCCGAGCCTGCCCTTGTGCGGGTCGATCGAGGCAAACGGCACGAGGATGTCGGCGTGGCGGGCGGCGGCTTCCGCGACCTCCTCGTTGCGGTAGCGCCGGTAGCCGGTCTCGCGCTCGGCATCGACGGGGAAGATCACCGCGGCGATGTTCTGGGCGCGGTAGTGCGCCGCCGTCTCGTCGATGGTCGGGGGATGGGCCCAGGGAGCGCCGAAGTACTGCGCCATCGCCGTCTGCAGGTCGTCGTAGCCGTCGTCTGCGTGGTGGCCGCACGGCTCCTCGGCGTGGGTGTGGAAGTCGATGGCGCGGACGGCCGCAAAGTCGACCATGGATGGTCCTCCCGGGGCGTCAGAGGCGGACGACCGCCGGGTCGGCGTCGTCGTAGAGGCGTGCGAGCAGCGCCGCGCGCCGCTTCAGCACGTTGGCGACGTTGAGCGAGCCCTTTTCGGTGATCTCGTGACCGGAGACCGACGGCGGCTCCGAGAGCACGAGGGCACGGGCGATGCGGCGCGACGAGCCAGTGGCGTCGGCATTGACGAGGTGCAGCCGCTCGGCGAGAGCCCGTTGCAGGCCGGCGTCGACGATCGCACCGTCCGTCGCCGGCAGGCCCTCCGCCAGAGCCCGGTCCGGGAAGACGAACAGGCCGATCTCCGCCCGGTCGTGCCCGCAGACGACGACGTCGGCGGCGACACCGCGCAGTTCGCGCATGGCATCGAGGCGGAGCCGCCCGACGTGGACCCAGGTGCCGGTGCTGAGCTTGAAGTCCTCGCCGACGCGGCCGTCGAAGACGAGCCCACGCGATGGATCGGCGGGGTCGGCGAAGCGGACGGCATCGCCCGTCAGGAGGAAGCCCTCCTCGTCGAAGGCGCCCGCGGTGCGCTCGGGATCGTCGAGATAGCCGCCCATGACGTTGGGGCCGCGGACACGCATCTCGCAGCGCAGGTCGGCGTCCGGCACGAGCTTCACCTCGACGCCCGGCAGCGGCACGCCGATGATGCCGGAGCGGCCGACGGGCTCCTGAACCATCACGCACGACGGTGCCGTCTCGGTCATGCCCCAGCTCGACGCCATCAGCGGCAGGCGGCCGCTCTCCTCGAGACAGTACTGCTCGAGCTTCTCCCAGATCGGCGCCGCCATCGAGGCTCCGGCGTAGAACAGCAGGTCGAGGTCGCCGAAGAAGCGCCGGCGCAGCGCCCTGTCCGTCTCGGCCGCTGCCACCAGCAGGGCGTAGGCGACCGGCACGTTGAAGGAGACCGTGCCGGCGTGCGCGCGGATGTTCTCGCACGTTCGCGCGAAGCCGGCGGGCGTCGGCTTGCCGTCGTCGATGTAGAGGCTGCCGCCGTGGGCGAGCACGAGGTTGACGTTCTTGCTGCCGCCGAAGACGTGGTTCCACGGCAGCCAGTCGAGCAGGCGCGGTGGCCGGTCGGCGAGGAACGGCCAGGCCGCGGCGACCTGCGCCTGGTTCACGCAGAGCATGCCGTGGGTGGTGACGACGCCCTTCGGGGCGGACGAGGAGCCGGAGGTGAACAGGATCTTGGCGACGGTGTCGTGGCCGATGCCGGCATGGGCGGCGTCGACGTCGGCGGCCGCGTCACCGGCAAGCAGGGTGTCGAAGCGCGTCACCGGGCGGCCGGCGCCTTCGCCGTCGACGGCGACGATCTCGACGTCCGCGAGTTCCGGCGTCGCCAGTGCGCGGGCAAAGGGGGCGGCGCTAGCGACGAACGCCATCTGCGGCCGCACCTTGGCGAGGACGCCGGCAAGGCGGTCGGCGGCCTCGGGGAGGCGCGCGTACTGTTCCGCGATCGGCACCGCGACGGCCCCGACATATTGGGCGGCGAGCGCCAGGATCATGTGGTCGACGCCGTTGCCGGACAGGAAGGCAATGCGGCCGCCGTCGCCGAGGCCGCGCCCGAGGAGCGCGGCGCCGACGGCGCGCACCTGCTCGAGGAGATCGCGGTAGTTGACGGTGCGCCAGCCCTCGCCGGATCGCTCCGCGACGGCGACGCGGTTCGGGGCGGCGGCCGCCCAGTGATCGAGCCATGCGCCGACGCTGTCGGCGACCGGCCCGATCGCATGAGGCGCGCGCAGCAGAAGCGTCCCGTCGGGGCGCCGGTCGAGGTCCACCCGCTGTGGCCGGTAGCGCGGCCCGCGCTGATCGTCAGGACGATCCACGGTCCCCTCCCAGGGAGTTGTTGTCGTTGCGTTCGGTCGGCACGATTGTCGGCGGAGACGGGGTGTCAGCGAAACGTCGGCGTTCGCTTCTCGAGGAATGCCCTGAGGCCTTCGACGGCGTCCGGGCTCGTCTGGGTGATGGCGGTGCACAGGCTCTCGGTGAAGAGGCCGTCGGCGGTCGCCATGTCGGCGATACGGGCGAGCGCCTGCACCATGATGTAGTTCGACAGCGGCGCGTTCCCGGCGATGGTCGCGGCGAGCTCGCGGGCGAGCGGCAGCGCCTCGCCGGCGCCGACGGAATAGTGGGCGAGGCCCAGCCGCAGGCCCTCGTCCGCGCCGTACTTGCGGCCAGTGAGCATCATCTCGATCATCCGGTCGGCGCCGAGGATGCGGCCGATGCGGACCGAGGCGCCGCCGCCGACAAAGATGCCGCGCCGGCCCTCGGGCAGCTGGAAGATCACCGACGGCTCGGCGATGCGGACATGCGTCGCTGCCGCGAGCTCGAGGCCGCCGCCGATCACCGCGCCCTCCATCGCCGACACCGTGACGAGGCCGCCGAACTGCACCGCTTCCATGACGCGGTGCCAGTTGCGCGAGTGGCGCATCGTCGTCTCGGCGTCGCGCGCGACGTGCTCCGACAGGTCGAGGCCCGAGCAGAAATGGCCGCCGCTGCCCGTCAGCACGACGACGCGCACGCCGTCGGGGGGGCGTGTGTAGAAGGCGTCGATGGCGGCGAGCAGCGCGTCGCACATGGCGTTGCGCTTTTCCGGCCGGCTCATCGTCAGGGTGGCAATCGGGCCGTCGATGGCAACGTCGAGGGTATCGGAGGCAGTCATCGTCAGAGCCCGCACTCGCAGGCCCGACCGTGCGAGGCGGCGGGCGCGCCACGGCTCGGGCCAACGCCGCCCGGCAGACAGCCGTTCTCACTCGTAGCGAGCGTGGGTAAACGGAGCCCGTGTGCGGGTCGTCGCATGCGACCTCCCATAACTGTTATTAATCATAACAATACACGCTGGGAGGATGAGTTCAAGCGGCCCGCGCACGGGAGACTGCGCAGCGCTTCCCGCCGTCGGGGGCGGCGGTTCGACAAAGCACAAGACGCGCTCGGGCGGCGCCAGCTCAGACTTCGCGCCGGACGCCGGCGATGCCCGGTCGATGAGGCGGGTGGCAGACAGCGGTCAGTGTGCGTGGGCCGGCGCCGGTCGTCGAGGCGGCGCGGCGGCTTCCGCCGTGGCGAGGTCGAGCAGCCGCGCCAGGGCCTCGCTGTCGGCAGGCGCGGCGGTCTTCTCGCGGGGGCTAAGGGCCGACAGGGCGTCGGCGAGCGACGCCGCGTCCTCGACCTTGGCGCGCGCGACGAGGCGCTCCGGTCCCACGTCGCCGGGTCTGCGTCGGCCGTCGTCGGGCAACATGGCGTAGTGCAGGCTGAGGAGTGTGTCGTCGGCGGCGAGAGCCCGGACCGCCTCGTGATCCCGGCCGGTGGCGGGCGGCGCGGCGAGGAGGTCGGACAGGCTGGCGAGTTCCGCGGGCGGCGAACGTTCCTCGGGCGTCGTGAGAAGGCCGACGCGTGCGAGGCCGAGGCCGGCGGCGCGCGACGACGTCACCATTGCGAGCGGGATGGCGAGGAGGAGACCCGCGACGACGGGGCTCATCCACAACAGCAGCGGCAGCGAGATCGCCCAGGCGGCGGCGCCGAGCAGGACGCCGAGCAGCGTCGCGGGGCCGTAGAGGCGGACGAGTTCGCGGAATGGGACACGGCCGTCGTCGCGGCGCTGCGCGCTCCAGCCGCCGTCGCGGCCGCGCAGCACGTCGGCGACGCAGGCGGTCTGCAGGACCATCATCACCGGCGCCATCAGCCCGGTGATGAGCGTTTCGAGGACGACACCGACGGCGGCCCTGGCGAAGCCGCCGAACCCGCGACGTCGCCGTCCGTCGAAGACGAGGGCCGCGAGCGCGATCAGCTTTGGCGCCAGCAGCGCGCCCATGGTGGCGGCGAACACCCAGGCGGCGCGCACCGGGTCCTGTGCAGGCCAGTCGGGGAACAGCGAGAAACCGCCGGGGAAATAGTCCGGCGGCACGAAGCGCGCCTGCAGCGCCACCATCAAGCCGGCGATGAGCATCATCAGCCACAAGGGCGCGGTGATGTAGCTGCCGATGCCGATCAGGAGGTGAAGCCGGCTCACCCAGTGCAGGCCGCGCGCCGGCAGCACGCCGGCGTGCTGGAGGTTGCCCTGGCACCAGCGGCGGTCACGGACCACGAGGTCGGCGGCCGAAGACGGACCCTCCTCATAGCTGCCAGACAGCGACGGGACGAGATGAACGGCCCAGCCCGCCCGGCGCAGCAGTGCTGCCTCGACGAAATCGTGGCTGAGGATGTGGCCGCCGAACGGCGGCCGGCCGGGGAGATGCGGCAGGCCCGCGGCCTCGGCGAAGGCGCGGGTGCGGATGATGGCGTTGTGGCCCCAGTAGTTGCTCTCGCCGCCGTGCCAGGCGGCGAGGCCGTGGGCGAGCAGGGGGCCGTAGAGGGCGGCGGCGAACTGCTGGGTGCGGGCGAACAGCGTGCGTCCGCGCACGATCGCCGGCAGCGTCTGGATGAGCCCGACGCGGGGATGCGCCTCCATCGCCGCCGCCAGCCGCACGAGGCCTTCGCCGCGCATGACGCTGTCGGCATCGAGCACGATCATCGCCTCGTAGGCGCCGCCGAACCGCTGCACCCAGTCGGCGATGTTGCCGGCCTTGCGGTCCGTGTTGCGCGGCCGTCGCCGGTAGTACAGCTCGCCGCCGAAGCCGGTCTCGGCCCGCAGACGCCGGTAGGCGTTGGCCTCGACGATCCAGACATCGGCATTGGTGGTGTCGCTGAGGACGAAGGCGTCGAACTGTCCCGCACGTCCCGTCTCCTGCAGGGACCGGAGGGTCGCGGCGAGGCCGGCGAAGACGCGGTGCTGATCCTCGTTGTAGGTCGGCAGCAGCAGGGCGGTGCGGATCGACGGTGCCGGCAGCGGCCCGCGCGGGTCGATGCCGAGAGTGACACCGCGTCCGTGTGCCTGAGGAGGCCCGGAATGCCGGCGAGCGCGCTCGTGAAGGAGAACGCGATCCATCCGGACAACAGCACGAAGAGCACCAGCACGGCCGTTTCGAGGCCCGTCAGCCCGCCGACGTCGAGCACCCGGTACATCTCGTAGGCGAAGGCGCCGGTTAGCCCGACGGCGGTCACGACGAGCAGGAGCCGGCGCAGGGGCATCGTTCGGGGCGACGTGACCGGCCGCCCGGCGCCCGCCGGTTTTGCCCGCAGCGACTGGACGGGCATGTCGAGAGGTGCATCCGGCGGCAGCGCCGGCGCCTCGCTGGCGAGGACTTGGGACGGCCGCGGAGCCGTCACGGCGTCCATCGGTAGAGCCACACTTCCGACTGCAGGCGGTCGCCGCGCCTGATCGACGCCCGCAACTCCGAGAGCCCGACGCCGTCCACGGCGAGGTCGAAGGCGAGGCGGAGGCCGTCGATCTCGGGGTTCGGATAGAGCGCGAGGTTGCGGACCTCGCCGGCGCTCGCCGTCACCAGCGGCGACAATCCCTCGAGCGCTTCCGGCCGTGCACCCTCGCCGACGAGGTCGATGACGAAGTGCCGGGCACCCTGGCGTCCGCCGACACGCGTCTAGCCGACGGTGATCGGCGGCTTTTCGCCGGGCCGGTCCCAGCCCCAGTGCAGCCGATAGGTGTAGGAATACTCGCCGCCGCGCGTCAGCGGCTGGCTCGGACGCCAGAAGGCGACGATGTTGTCGTGGATTTCCTCGGCGGTGGGGATCTCGACGAGCTGGACCGCGCCCGGCCCCCAGTCGCCGATCGGCTCCACCCAGACGCTCGGCCGCCGCTCGTAACGGGCCTCGAGGTCCTGGTAGTCGAAGAACGAGCGGCGCCGCTGCATCAGCCCGAAGCCGCGCGGACCGGCGTCGCCGAACACGCTTACCTGCAACTCGCGCGGGTTGACGAGGGGTCGCCAGAGCACTTCACCGTGCGCGTTGGCGACGGCGAGGCCGTCGGCGTCACCGGCCGCCGGGCGATAGTCGTCGATCCCGTCGCGATCGTTCGGCCCGAACATGAACATGCTGGTGAGCGGCGCGAGGCCGGGCTTCTCGAGATCCCGGCGGGGATAGAGCGTCATCTCCACCGCCATGTTGGTGCTGTCGCCGGGCCTGATCGTGAAGCGATAGGCGCCGGTGCAACCCGGGCTGTCCAAGAGCGCGTGGACGACGATGGTCTCCGCCCTCTCGCGCGGCGCCTCGACCCAGAACGCCTTGAAGAGCGGGAACTCCTCGCCGCCGGGCGCGGCGGTGTCGATCGCCAGCCCGCGGGCCGAGGTGCCAAAGATCTGATCGCGGCCGATGCCGCGGAAGTAGCTCGCCCCCTGGAAGGCGGCGATCTCGTCAAAGATGTCTTCCCGGTTCATCGGCCCGTGCAGGCGGAGGCCCGAGAAGCCGAGATCGAGGCTCTGGTCCGGCGCCGCGACGCCGTGCTCGAAGCGGAACATCGCCGGGTCGTAGGCAACGTGCAGAGCCCGTCCGTCGGCGACGACATGGATGTCGACGCGGTCGCGAAACAGGAAGCCGCGGGAGAACAGCTGCATCTCGAAGCGCGAGCCGGTGCCGTGCCAGAAGGCGCGGTCGCGGTTGAATCGGATGTTGCGGTAGTCGTCGTAGGAAAGCTTGTCGAGCTGAGGCGGCAGACTGCGGTCGGGGGGGCGTAGTCCTTGGCTGCGAGATCGCGCGCCAGGTTGCGGACGCTCGCCGCGTCGAAGGGGACGCTGTCGTCCTGCGCCGTCGCCGCGCCCTGGGTCAGCACCCACGCCGGCAGGCCCGCCGCGGCCGTGCCGCCGACGAGCCCGATGAAATCGCGCCTTCGCATCGTCCCCTCGATTCCCGCGCCACCACGGCGGGCAGGAGGCCCGCGTCACGCCTTCAATGAACGAGACGGGGCGGAGTTCCAGGGGACTTGCTAAGCCCTTCGTCGCGAGGGGGCGGGACGCGCCGACCGCGGGCGAGCTGTCGGGTGTGGGCCGAGTGCGGGGCGGAACGCCTCGCGCCGGCCGCGGTTCCAGCGGACCGGCCCGAGGCGGACGAAACCGTCAGCCGCCGAGATAGTCCTTGTCGGCGACGGGCTCGGCCCAGTCGATGTGGCGGCCGTCGAGGCGCTCGGCGATTGCGACGTGGGTGACGCTGGTGGTGGCTGTGCCGCCATGCCAGTGGCGCTCGCCGGGGGCGAACCAGACGACGTCGCCCGGCCGGATCTCCATCCGCTCGCCGCCCTCCCGCTGCGCCCAACCGAGGCCGGCGGTGACGACGAGGGTCTGGCCAAGGGGGTGGGTGTGCCAGTTCGTGCGCGCGCCGGGCTCGAAGGTGACGGTCGAGCCGGAGACGCGGGCGGGGTCCGGAGCGTCGAACGGGTTCTCGCGCCACACCGTGCCGGTGAAGTACTCGCTCGAGGCCCGCGCCGAGGGCCGCGAGCCGTTGCGTTTCAGGTCCATGATGCTTCCTCCGTGGATCGTCCCGGCGGCACCCTAGCACCACCACGGCGACGGGAAATCGGCAGGGCGCGCCTGCGGCGGGCGGACATGGACAGGGGGGAGGCGTCCGCCCGCCGCCTCAGCGCCAGCCCGGCTTCGCGGTGCTGCCGAGCATGGTGCCGTAAACGTCGTCGCGGCGGTCGCGCAGGGGCTGGTTGAAGTCGTTCCAGTTCCGCTTGCGGCGGGCGTCGGCGAGGTTGAGCGTCGCCACCAGAACCTCCTCGCGGTCGAAGCTCGCCGGGCCGGCGACCGGCCAGCCGGTCTGCGAGACGATCAGGCTCTGGCCGATGAAGGGCTGGCCGCGCTCGGTTCCGACGCGGTCGGCGCAGACGACGAAGACGGAATTGCAGTGCGCCGCGCCCATCACGACGATGTTCGCCATCGCCTCGCGGCTCGGATCCTGGCCGGGGATCGGCACCCAGTTGGTCGGCACGCAGACGATCTCGGCGCCCTGCAGGGCGGCGAGGCGGAAGCTCTCGGGGAACCAGCAGTCGTAGCAGATGTGGCAGCCGAGGCGGCCGAGCGGCGTGTCGAAGACCGGGAAGCCGAGATCGCCGGGGGTGAAGTAGAGCGCCTCGTCGGCCCAGAGATGCACCTTGCGGAAGCGCCCGATGAAGCCCTGCGGCCCGAGGATGACAGCGGAATTGTAGAGCCGGTCGCCGTCGCGCTCGGTGATGCCGGCGACGATGTGGACGCCGAGGCGGGCGGCGGCCTCGAGCCAGCGGCGCGTCGAGGGGCCGTCGGGGATCTCCTCGGCGAGCGCGCGGGCCTCCTGGCGGCTTTCGAAGACGTAGCCAGTGTTGCAGAGCTCCGGCAGCACCACGAGTTCGGCGCCGCGGCCGGCGGCCGCCTCGATGAGGGCGATCGAACGGGCGAGGTTGCGCTCGACCTCGCCGATGCGCGGCTCCATCTGGATGCTCGCGACCGTCACGGCGGCCTCGGCCTTGCGCTCAGCGTGGATCACGGCTTCCCCCTTCCGCGCGACCCGCCGGGCCCGCGCCGAGTGATCAGAACGTCGGCGGCGTGTTCACCCAGAAGATGCTGGCGCGCTCGCTGCCGGGATTGCGGTAGTGGTGCGGGATGTCGGAATCGAAGACGAAGGCGTCGCCGGTCTTCAGGTGGAACGTGCGCTCCCCCACCGTGAGATCGACCTCGCCGGCGATGACGTAGCCGACCTCCTCGCCGACGTGGCGGATGGGGCCGGCGCTCTCGCCGCCCCTCTCGATGTGGTGGATGTTGCACTGCAGGAGGTGGCCGGCGGAGTAGGGGATCACCCGCTCCAGCGTGATGCGGTCACCGCGGCGCAGCGAGTCGAGCGCGATCAGCGGTCGTGCGCCCTGGCGGAAGATGATGCCTTCCTCGCCGTCGACCTCCTCGAACATCCAGCCGATGTTGGTCTGCAGCACCTCGACGAGACGGTGCAGCATCGGCAGGGACGGCGACGCCTTGCCGTTCTCGATCTTCGACAAGAGGCTCTCCGAGCAGGCGGCCTGGTCGGCCAGCGCCTTCAGCGTCAGCCCGCGCGTCTGCCGGGCGAGCTTCAGCCGCGTGCCGAGCCGGCTCGCCGCCGCGGCAGCCGCGTCGTCGCTCGTCTTCGGCTGCTTCACAACGGCCATTGCGCTCCTCGGTCCACGTCCAGCCTGGCAATTTGCACCGGCGTCCGATATGCCGCTTCAATAACATTGACATCTATTCAAGTCTCTTGAAAAGTGTTTTTCATCGCGGCGTGGCGTGCGACCGCGCGGGGGTCCTGTCGAGGCGAACGCCTCCGCCGTCCGACGGCGGTTGCAGCACCGCATTCCCTCTCGGGCCACACGCCCCGACACGCAGAACCAGAGGACGGACCCCGATGCTCGACCTGACGCGCCGTACCCTTCTTGCCGGCCTTGCCGCCGCGACCTGCCTGATCGCCCCGATGCTGCCCGCGCCCGCGGCCGCGGCGGAGCTGAAGAAGATCACCTTCGTGCAGGAATGGCCGGTTCCCGACGGCTTCTGGATCCCGTGGATCCTCGGCTCGAAGAAGGGCTTCTATGCGGAGGAGGGGATCGAGATCGAGATCGTCGTGCCGCCGACGGTCGCCGACACCATGAAGTTCCTCGGCACCGGCCGCGCCGACGTCGCCTTCACGACGGTGATGGACGTGATCTTCGCCCGCGGCGAGCAGGCGCCGGTCGTCGCCATCGCCCGCTACGGCCGCGCCAACAACTGGGGCATCCTGTCGGCGGAAGGCAAGCCGCTGACGGTGGCCGAGTTGAAGGGCAAGCGCATCGGCATCTACAACGATGCGTGGACGAAGGCGCAGCTCGAGATGATGCTCGCCGACGCGCAGCTGACGCTGGACGACGTCGAGATGGTCGCCGCCGCCGACGACACCGTGCCGCTGCTCCTGCAGGAGCGCGTCGACGCCATCACCGGCATCACCAACGCCGAGGGCACCGGCATGGCGACCACCGGCGGCCAGAAGCCGGAATTCCTGCCGGCGATCGAACACGGCGTGCCGAACACACCGATCTTCATGCTGGCCGGCAACGAGGCCTGGCTGAAGGCCAATCCCGACCTCGCCAAGGCCTTCCTGCGGGCGACGCGCAAGAGCATCGGCTACGCCGTCGAGCACCCGGACGAGGGCATCGCCGCCTTCCAGGAACTCTACGCCAAGGCCTATGACGCGAAGTTCATCACCCAGCAGTGGACGGACACGATCCCGCTGTTCGGCGCGATGAGCGAGGACCTGATGGTGAACGACCCGGCGCCGTGGGCGGCGCTTCTCGACGCGCTCGTCAAGTTCAAGGTGGTGAACACCGTCGAGGCGCCCGACAGCTACTTCACCAACGCCTATCTGGCGCAGTGACGGGCCGATGACGGCTCAGCACTCCGTGACACGGATCGCGCCGGCCTGGGACTATCGTCCCGGGCCGGACGTCGCGTTCGCCCCGCCGCCCGGGCTGGTGGCGGCGCAGGGGATCGCCAAGGGCGCCGCTGCCGCCGGCGTCGCCGCCGCGGTTTCTGGGGCGACCGAGCAGGACATCGAACGCGCCGTCTCGGCCTATCTGGCGAGCGCCGGCGTCGCGCACGTCTGGACGATCACCAATGTCGGCGTCGGCGCCAACACGCGCGTCTGCTTCCCGACCAACCCGCCGACGGCGCTCGCCGCCGCCGAGCGCGACGTCGCGATGATCGACGTCCACCCGATCACCGCCGACGGCTCGTGGGGTGACTGCACCCGCTGCCGGGTCATCGGTGACTGGCCGGAGGCGACGCAGGCTCTCGCCGATCTCGAGCGCATCCACCGCGATACGCTGGTGCTCTGCCGGCCGGGCATGCCCGCGCAGGAGCTGTTCGGGGAATCCGAGAAGCGCCTGATCGCCGAGGGTTTCGAGTTGCTCGATCTTCTCGGGAACATCGGCCATTCCTTAACAGCTGGAGCGGCTTACCTGCACAACTTCATCGACGCCGGAAACGCCACGCCGATGTGGGGCGCCTGGGCGATCGAGCCGTTCGCGGCGCGCGGCGACGTCGCCGTGAAGGTGGAGGACCTCGTCTGGTTCGGCCGTGACACCTGCACCGTTCTCTGAGCCGGCCCATGCTGTGACCACTGCACCCGCCAAGCTCGCGCTCTCGCGCGTCTCCCACCGCTTCGGCGAGACCGTCGCGCTGGCGCCGACCGATCTCACCATTGCCCCGGGCGAGTTCGTCTCCGTCGTCGGCCCGTCCGGCTGCGGCAAGAGCACGATGTTCAACATCATCGCCGGCGTGCTGACGCCAACCGGCGGCCGTGTTTCCGTCGACGGGCGCGACGTCACCGGCCGGGCCGGCGAGGTCGGCTACATGCTGCAGAAGGACCTTCTGCTGCCCTGGCGCACGGTGCTGGAAAACATCGTGCTGGGGGCGACGCTCAAGGGCGGCGCGAGCCGCAAGGAGCGCGAGGAGGGCGTCGCGCTCGCCCGCCGCTACGGCCTCGGCGACTTCGTCAACCACTATCCGGCGGCGCTGTCGGGTGGCATGCGCCAGCGCGTCGCGCTGATGCGGACGCTCGCCATGCACCGCGACGTGCTGCTGCTCGACGAGCCGTTCGGGGCGCTCGATTCGCAGACGCGCTTCGCCATGCAGCAGTGGCTCCTCAGCGTCTGGGAGCGGGAACGGCGGACGATCGTCTTCGTCACCCACGACATCGACGAGTCCGTCTACCTGTCGGACCGGGTCGTGGTGATGTCGCCGCGGCCGGGGCGCATCCGGCGCATCCTCGAGGTGCCCATCCCGCGGCCCCGGCCGGTGTCGTGCCTGACGACGCCGGAGTTCGCGGCGATCAAGCGCGAGATCCTCGACATCATCTACGAGGAGGCGCCGCAGATCGGCGCCGGTACGCCGGAGACGGGCGCATGAACGGTCGCGGCGCGCTCGTCCTCAAGGTCGTCTATCCGCTGCTGGCACTGCTGCTGGTCATCGTCGTCTGGCATCTTGCCGTCGCGTACTACCAGATTCCGCGCTACGTGCTGCCGGCGCCCCACGACGTCGCGCTCCACATCGCCGACGACTGGCGGGCGCTGATGAAGGGCTTCGGCGTCACCTTCATCGAGTTCCTGCTGGGCTTCGTGCTCGGGGCGGGCGCGGGCTTCGTCTTCGCCGTGCTGATGGACGCGGCGCAACCGGTACGCGGCATCCTCTATCCGATCCTGATCGTCAGCCAGGCGATCCCGATCGTCGCCATCGCGGCGGCGCTGACGATCTGGCTCGGCTTCGGGCTGGCGCCGAAGCTCGTCATCGTCGCGCTGGTGGTGTTCTTCCCGGTCGTCGTCAACGTGCTCGACGGTCTCGCCTCGGTCGACGCCGACCTCCTCAAGCTCGTGCGCGCCATGGGCGCCTCGAAGCTGCAGGTGTTCCGTCACGTCAAGCTGCCGGCGACCTACTCGCCGCTGTTCTCGGCGCTGAAGCTGTCGGCGACCTTCAGCGTCACCGGCGCGGTGATCGCCGAGTGGACGGCCTCGACCAGCGGCGGCATCGGCGCCTACCTCTTGCAGGCGAACTCACGCCTCAACACCTCCGGCACGTTTGCGGCCATCGCCTTCCTGGCGGCGCTCGGCGTCGTCGCCTTCCTACTGGTGGTGCTGACCGAGCGCCTACTGACGCCGTGGCGCACCTCCTCCACCGCCCGCCGCTGGTCGCGCGCCTACTGGCGCGACTGACGGCGCGTCAGACAGGCAGGGGGCCGGAGCGCACGCAGGCGGCTTCGTGGTGCGGCCCGCGCGGTGTCAGCTCCACCTCGCTCACCCGCCGGAAGCGGACGTGCAGCTTGCGTCCGCGTACTTCCAGCGCTTCGGTCGCCTCACGCATCGCCATCGGAACAGCATCGGAGCGCAGCGCCGCCGACAGCTTCGCCACCGCGGCATCGTCCTCGAACACGAGATCGGCCTCGAAGGCGTCCTTGCGCTCGACCCCCGACAGCCTGTCGAACCCCGCTTCGCGGTCGGCGAGCCAGCGCACCACATCGTCGACCTCCCAGCCGCAGGCCGGGGTGACGACCGGGCAGCGGGTGTGGAAGCGGCAGCCCTGGGGCGGGCGGGCCGGGTCCGGCACCGAGCCCTCGAGTGTGCGCATGGCGCCGTCGAGATCGTCGGTGAGGTCCGGGTTCGCGGCGAGCAGGGCGCCCGTGTAGGGGTGCTCCGGCCGGTCGAAGATCGCTTCCGTCGGGCCGGCTTCTGCGACGCGGCCGAGATACATGACGACGATGCGGTCGGCCATGTGGCGGACGACCGAGAGGTTGTGGGTGATGAACAGGTAGGCGAGGTTTCGCTGCTGCTGCAGGTCGTGAAGCAGGTTGAGGATCTGCGCCTGGACCGAGACGTCGAGCGCGCTCGTCGGCTCGTCGAGGACGATGAACTCGGGATTGAGGGCGAGGGCGCGGGCGATCGAGATGCGCTGGCGCTGGCCGCCGGAGAACTGGTGCGGGTAGCGGTAGAGGTGCTGCCGGCCGAGGCCGACCTGCTCGAGAAGTTCCACCACCCGCTCCGTCAGCGCCGTCCCGGAAGCCTCGCGATAGACCTCGAGCGGCCGCCCGACGATGTCCTTGACGAGATGGCGCGGGTTGAGGGAGGCGAACGAGTCCTGGAACACCACCTGGCAGTTGCGCCGGAAGTTCCGCCAGGCGTTGCCCTGCAGGCGGTCGATGCGGTGCGCCGCCTCGATCTCGGCGAGCGCGCGCCGTTCCGCCTCGCCCCGGCGCGCCTCGGGCACGGCGAGGAGCGCGTCGAGGCGGTCGCGATGCTGGGCGGAGAGGCCGAAATAGATGCCACCGCCGGTCGGGTCGCTGAGGGCGGCGACGCAGCGGCCGAGCGTGGTCTTGCCGCACCCGGACTCGCCGACGAGGCCGACCGTCTCGCCGCGCCGGATGTCGAAGCTGACGCCGTCGACGGCGCGCACCTGGCCGACGACGCGCTGCAGCGCGCCTTCCTTGATCGGGAAGTGCTTTTCGAGCCCGCGCACGCTGACGACGAGATCGTCGGCCGCGGTCGCCGGCTGCCGGGCGAGGGACGCATCCGCGGTCATCGTCATGGCGTCCTCACGGGGCGGGTCGCCGCGGCCTTGCCGGGCGGTGCGTGGACGAAGCAGGCGGCGGCGTGCTCGGGCTCGATCTCGACCATCGGCGGGTCGGTCCGCGAGCAGGCGGCCACCTCGTCGGGGCAGCGGCCGACGAAGCGGCAGGCCGCCGGCGGATCGACCAGCTCCGGAACGGTTCCGTCGATCGCCGCGAGCCGGCCGCGATGGGCACCGCGACCCGGCAGCGCGCCGAGGAGGCCGCGCGTGTAGGGGTGCGTCGGGCGGCGGAAGAGCTGCTGCGAGGTGGCCGTCTCGGCGACGCGGCCGGCATACATCACCATGACGCGGTCGCAGACCCGGCGCACCAGCGACAGGTCGTGGCTGATGTAGAGCACGGCCGTCTTGTGGCGCTGCTGCAGCTCGCGGATGAGCTCGAGGATGCGTGCCTGCACGGTGACGTCGAGAGCCGTCGTGGGCTCGTCGGCAATCAAAAGGTCGGGATTGCAGGCGAGCGCCTGGGCGATCATCACGCGCTGGCGCATGCCGCCGGACAGCTCGTGAGGATAACGATCCATCACTTTGCGCGGATTGGGAATCTGCGTCTGCGCCAGCGCATCGGCGACCATCGTGTCGAGGGCCGCGTCGACCCGGTTGCGGCCGCTGCGCAGCGGCGGCACGGCGAGCAGCATCTTCTCGAATGCCCGGCTCTTCTGGCTCGCCTGGCGGCGCAGCAGCACGTCGTTCGGCGACACGCCCGCCGCTGCGAGGATTTCCGCCGTGCGGTGCTGAAGGAACACTTCGGAGATCTGGTCGCGGACAGTGAGGCCGGGATTGAGCGCCTTGCCCGGGTCCTGGAAGATCATCGCGATGCGGTTGCCGCGGAGCGCACGCATCTGCGCGTCCGGGATCGACAGGAGGTCGACCGTCTCCTCGCCGGTGCCGCCGCACGTCCGGCAGCCCTTGCCGCCGCAGGCCGGGCAGTGGGCGGCGACACGGCCGGTGCCGTCGCACTCGCGGCACCCGACGCCGCTGCAGTCGTCGCAGACGCGGCGCGGCCGGAAGGTGATCGAGCCGCCGGCGTAGACGCCGGGCGGCGTCTGCACGAGCCGCAGGAAGGCGCGCGCGGTCACGCTCTTGCCGCAGCCCGTCTCGCCGACGAGACCGAGCGTCTCGCCGTCGCGGATGTCGAAAGAGATGCCGTCGACGGCGTGCACCATGCCGCGCTTGCCGCGGAAGTGGATCTTCAGGTCCCGCACCGAGGCGATGACGTCCGGCGCACGAACGATGGCGTCATGCTCTTCGAGGTTGGTCAGCATCAACGGCCCTCCGTCCGCGGGTCGAGGGCGTCGCGCAGGCCGTCGCCGACGAGGTTGAAGGCGAGCGCCCAGAGGAAGACCATCAGGCCCGGGAAGGTGGAGGCCCACCAGCGCCCGGAGGAGATGCCCGCCTGGCCCTCGGAGACGAGCACGCCCCACTCGGCGATGCCGGCCTCCGACAGGCCGATGAAGGCGAGCGTCGCGCCGACCAGCACGACATGGCCCATGTCCATCGTCGCCTGCACCATCACCGGCGTGATCGAGTTCGGCAGGATGTCCTTGAAGTAGATCCGCAGCTTTGAATCGCCGATGACGCGGGCTGCGTCGACATAGTCGTTCTGCTTCACCCGAATGATCTGGGCGCGCATGATGCGGGCGTACTTCACCCAGAACGTCACGGCGAGGGCCAGCACGATGTTGGCGAAGGAGGGGCCGAGCACCGCGGCGATGGCGAGTGCGAAGATCAGCTCCGGGATCGACAGGAAGACGTCGACGATGCGCATCAGCACGTTGTCGAAGCGGCCGCCGAGGAAGCCGGCGATGCTGCCGATGATCGTCCCCACCACGACCGTGATCGAGACGACGAGCAGAGACAGGTAGAGCGACGTGCGGGCGCCCCAGATGACGCCGTAGAGCACGTCGCCGCCGTTGTTGGTGGTGCCGAGGAGGTGCCCCTCGGTGAGCGGCGGCATGCGCACCGCCCCCCAGTCGCGCGGCATCTGGTAGGGGTCCGGCACGTTCGGCGTGGTGATGACCGGGGCGAGCAGGGCCATGGCGAGCATCAGGATGATGATCACGAGCCCGATCACGGTGGTCGGGTCCGACAGCACCCGGCCGGTGAGCTCGAGCGTGCGCCTGAGCCGCACGCGGGCGGCGGTCTCGACGGGAGCACGGCGGACGGGGGGGCGGGAGAGGCTGGCATCGACCATCGTCATTCTCCCAACACGACGCGACGGTCGAGGTAGGCATAGACCACGTCGACCACGAGATTGACGAACAGGAACAAGATGCTGGCGAACATCACGTAGGCCATGATGGTCGCCTGGTCGCCGCGCAGCACGGCATCCGCCATCCACCGTCCGAGGCCCGGCCAGCGGAAGATGATCTCGGCGACGACGGTGCCCTGCAGCAGGAAGCCGAAGGTGAGGCCGATCACCGTGACGGTCGGGATGAGGGCGTTGCGACGGGCGTGGCGCTTCAGCACGAGGCGCTCCGGCAGTCCCTTGGCGCGGGCCGCCTCGACATAGTCCTCCTGCAGTTCCTCGACGAGCGAGGAGCGCATCATCCGCGCCACGATGGCGGTGGCGCCGTAGCCGAGCGCGATCGCCGGCAGGATCAGGTGCCAGATGGCGTCCCAGAAGGCGCGGGGGCTCAGCGCGATCAGGGCATCGATCGTGTAGAAGCCGGTCGGATGGGCGATGCTGTCGAAGATGACGGGGTCGCTGCGCCCGATCGGGAACCAGCCGAGGTGCACCCAGAAGACGATCAGCAGCACGATCGCGAACCAGAACAAGGGCAGGCTGGCGCCGGCGATCGAGACGACCCGGATGACGTGGTCGGGCCATTTGTTGCGGCGGGCGCCGGCTACGGTGCCCATCCAGATGCCGAGCACGACGGCGACGATGCCCGAGGCGATCGCGAGCTCCATCGTCGCGGCGAGCTTCGACGGGAACACCGCCGTCACCGGAGCGGCGGAAACGCCCGACCAGCCGAAGTCGCCCGACAGCACGCCCTGCGCCCAATAGAAGTACTGCACGGGCAGGGGGTCATCGAGGTGGAAGCGCTCGCGAATCTGCTGCACCTGTTCCGGCCCCATCTCGTGCGAGAGATAGATGCCGATCGGCGAGCCGCCGACGCGTGTCAGCACGAAGACAATGATCGAGGTGCCGATGATCAGGAGCGGCAGCACCATCAGGCGCCGCAGGATGTAGTCGCGGATCTGCATCGCGTGTCCGTTCCGGCGAAGCGGGTCGTGGGGTTCCGCCCCGGGCGGGTCTCACCCGGGGCGGCCGGCCTGTTCGTCGACGTCGACAGCCGTTCTCGCGGCCGACGGTGCGCGCGCTACTTGTTCATCAGCGCGAACTTCAGGCTCGGGCGCGGCCACAGCGGCTGCATGACGAAGCCCTTCACCCAGTCACGGTAGGCCATCGTCACGCCCTCCTGGGCGGCGATGATCCACATCGGGTCGTCGAAGAGGAGGCGCGTCAGCTCGGCATAGATCGCGGCGCGCTTCGCCGGGTCGAGCTCGACGCCACCCTGGTCGATGAGGTCGGCGACCTTCTTCGGATCGCGGTAGCCCTTGGCGAAGCCGTGCACCTCGCCCCAGTCGCCGTCCGGATGGACATAGGCCATCAGGTAGGCGTGCGGGTCGGCCGCCGGATCGGCGTTCTTCGACCACATGGCGTACTTCATCGGGTTCTCGGCGTGCGCCTCGTCGAACACGGCCTCGGCGACGGACAGCACGTTGACGCGGAACTTCGGGTTCAGCTTTTCCAGCGAGTCCTTCAGGATCAGCGAGGCGGCGGCGAAGAGGTTCGCCTCCTCGGTGATGATCGAGACGGTGAAGCCCTTGTCCCAGTAGCCCGTCTCCTTGAACAGGGCCTCGGCCTTCGCCTTGTCCTGCGCGGCATAGACCGGCGCGGACGCGTCGTAGCCGAAGATGCCCTGCGGGATGTAGTGCGGGTTGAAGGCGCCGAAGCCGGCGAGCGGACCGTTCAGGAAGGCGCCGTAGTCGAAGGCGTAGTTGAACGCCTGGCGGATGCGCGGGTCATGGAAGAAGTCGACCGGGATGGTGTCACCCGGTGGCAGCGAGCCTTCGGGGATGTTGAGGTTGAGGCCGATGTGGATCGGCTCGAGCAAGAGACCTTCCTGGTAGATGTCGACGCCGTCCGCTCCCTCGAGATCGGGGATGAAGGTCGGGTCGGTCTCGATCATATCGAACTCGCCGGCGCGCAGGCCGAGCACGCGCACGTCGGGATCGGAGCCGATCTCGATGCGGACCGGCAGATGCGCCGGGGTGCCCCAGTAGGTGTCGTTCTTGTCGAGCTGCAGGTTCTCGCCGCGGTTCCAGATCTTGAACTTGTAGGGGCCGGTACCGACCATGTTGGTCTGCATGAAGGTGTTCGGCTGGCCGGCGGCGACGCCACCGTTCGCCTTCACCGCGTCCTCGCTGACGACCGAGGCGACCATCGCCACCACGGCGCCATTGAGGAAGGTCGCCGTCGGCTGCTTCAGCGTCACCTGGAAGGTGTGATCGTCGACGACCTTGGTTTCCGCGACGATGTCCTTGAGCGCGCCGGCATTGCCTTCCGGCAGATCCATCTCCAGCACGCGGTCCCACGAGAACTTCACGTCCTGGGCGGTCAGATCGGTGCCGTCGTGGAACTTGACGCCCTGGCGGATCGGGAAGGTGTAGGTCAGACCGTCCGCGGAGATGAGCTTGTTGTCGAGGCTCGGCACGTCGGTGGCGAGCGCTGGGATGAGCTCGGGCTTGTCGGGAGCGAACTCCAGGAGCCGCTCGTAGACCTGCAGGATGACGGTCTCGCCGCCCTCGCCGGGCTCCACCTGGGCGGGATCGAGCGTCGTCGGCTCGTCGTCGGCGGCGTGCACGAGCACACCGGAATTCTGCTGGGCGAGGGCGGGCCCTCCGAGCAGCAGTGCGACCATCGCCGCGCCACCCAACAGCCGCGCGCTGCGGCCAAGTCCACGGACTTCTGCCGTCATCTTTCTCGTCCTCCCTGGTGTCTGCTTTGCCGGGCGCCACTCGCGGGCGTCTTGAGTGCAAACGATTGCATTAGACCGCAATCGTTTGCATGTCCGTCCACTCAACCCGCATCCTTCTCCAGTGTCCAGTGTCAAATCGTTCGAAACAGTAGCGGGCCTTTTCCATTTCGGCAGCAATCGCCGCCGCTGCGTCCTGGAAGGAATCAATTGCATGCATCGGTTCAGCGGGAGTTCTACGGCTCCCCGGGCGGCTGTCCTGGCTGGTCGTGACGTTACCCTTCTATCCCGACGAGTTCTGTCGGCTTGCACGTGCTGCATGGGAGCGCAGAGCGTCCCTCTTGCCGCGGCGGTCTCAAACGGTGGAGGACGCGCCGCCGATCTCGACGATCGGCCCGCCCGCGGCGAGGGCGTCGTCGTGGTCGTGCGTCACCAGCATGGCGGGGATCTTCCGCCCGGCGACCAGTCCAAAGACGAGCGCCCGGACCGCCTGCCGGCGGTCGGCATCGAGCCGCGAGAACGGCTCGTCGAGGAGCAGCGCCTGCGGCTGCGACAACAGCGTCCGCGCCAGCGCGACGCGCGCCTGCTCGCCGCCGGAGAGCGTCGCCGGGTCGCGGTCGAAGCAGCCGTCCAGGCCGACTTCACGTAGCGCCTCTTCGGCCGTGCGGCGCCGGAGGGCGCGGCCGCGCACGTCGGCCACCAGCCCGAACAACAGGTTCCCGCCGACCGACAGGTGCGGATAGAGCAGGGCGTCCTGGAACAGGAGGCCGATGCGCCGCTGTTCCGGCCTGAGACCGGAGAGGTCGCGCCCGTCGAGGACGACGCGACCGCTCGCGGCGAAGACCGGATCGAGGAAGCCCGCGATCATCGCCAAGAGCGTCGACTTCCCCGAGCCCGACGGCCCCATGACGGTCAGGACATCGCCGGGTCGGACGTGGGCCGAAACGGCGAGCATCGTCCGGTCCCCTCGCCGGATCGCGACGTCTTCGAGCAGCAGCCCCGTCGTCTCGCTCATCCCGGCCTCATGCCGCGACGATTGCGGGCGAGCAGCGCCGGCACGAGGCTCGCGAGCGCGAAGGCGAGGAACGGCAGGGCCGTCTGAAGCAGGGCATAGGCGGCGAGCGTCCGGTTGTTGCCGCCGGAGGCGAGCGCCACCGCCTCGGTGGTGATCGTCGGCAACCGCCCTGCGCCGATCAGCAGGGTCGGCAGATAGAGGCCGACGGAGGTGGCGAAGCCGATGGCGGCGGCGATCAGGATCGGGCCGGCGAGCATCGGCACCCGCACCCGCAGGAAGGTCGCCGCGCCGGCATGGCCGAGGCTCGCCGCCATGCGCTCGTAGCGCGGATCGAGGGCGAACCACGGGTCGGCCAGCGCGAGCGCGACGTAGGGGGCGACGAAGACGAGGTGGACGACGACCAGCAGGCACAGCGACGGCGACAGCCCGAGCGCCAGGATCAGGACCTGCAGGCCGAAGACGAAGGAGACCTGCGGGATGATCAGCGGCACATAGAGGAGGCCGGCGATCGCCGGCTGCAGCCGCACCCGCTCGCTCGACCGCGCGGCCCCGCCGGCGGAGCGCCGACGGCCCTCCAGGAGGGCGACGACGGCGAGGCAGGCGAGCGCCGCGGCGGCGGCTGCGATGACGAGGGTCGTCGCCATCGCCCCGGCGGTGCCCGCCAAGGCGCGCTGCCAGGTCGCGAGCCCGAGGCTCGACGGCAGGAGCGCCGGGAAGCTCCAGAGGCCGGCGAGCGACCACAGCGCCAGCGCCGCGAGACCCGCGACCACGGCGACGCCGGCCACCATCACGCCGACCGGCGCCACCGCGCGCACTGCGGCGTCCGTCTGGAAGCGCCGCCCGCTCGTCGCCAGCCTCCGGCAGAGGCCACCGCCGATGCATTCGAGGCCGATCCAGGCGGCGAGTACGGCGAGCGTCACGCCCACCTGCAGGACCGCTCCCGCCGAGGCGAGGAAGCGCACCGTCAGGTCGGGATCGCCGGCCCATGCGACCACCCGCACGGCGAGCGGCGCCGGCATCGACGGCCCGAGGATCAGCGCCACGTCGACGACCGAGGAGGCGTAGGCAGCGACCGCCAGCACCGGCAGGCGGATCTGCCGGTAGACGGCCGGCCAGACGCCGAGACCGAAGCCGGCGATGCGGCCGTAGCCGAGCGCCCGCGCCACCTGCAGGCGGCGGGCACCGTCGGCCTGGGGAAGCGCCGCGAAGACGACGAGGAGCAGGAACGGCATCTCCTTGACGACGAGCCCGGCCATCATCGCGAGGCCGAGCGGGTCGCCGATGATCAGGAGATCGGGCGGCTGCGTCTCCCCGGTCACCGTCGCGGCGGCGCGGAACAGCAGCCCGGAGGGCGCGATCAGGAAGGCGAGGCCGAAGGCCGTTGCGGCGTGCGGAACGGCGAGCAGCGGCCCGAGCGCCTGGCGGGCGAGGGCGAAGGCGCGCGTGCCGGAAAAGGCGGCGACGAACACCACGACACCGGCGAGCGAGACCACAGTGGTGGCGAGGCCGGAGGCGAAGGAGAGGGCGAGCGAGGCCCCGAGGCCCGGCTCGGCGAACAGGCGGCGGAACGGCTCGAGGGAGAGCTCCGTGCCACCGATCGCCGGCAAATAGCCGACCGCCGGCAGCGCCGCTCCGGCGAGTCCGACCAGCACCGGCAGCGCCAGCAGGCCGGCGATCAGCCAGGGCACGGCCGCGGCCGCCCGCGCCGTCCTGCCGCGCGCCGGGGGGACCTCGTCGTACGGCGAAACGGCGACGGCGGGTCGATCGGTCACGGCCAGTTTCCGCGTCCGCCTCAGCTGCCGTAGCGCGCCCGCCACTCCGTCTCGATGCGCGTCATCCACGAGGCGTCCGGCTCCGGCAGCACCGGGCCGAGGTCGGCGGGGGGCAGGGTGGCGACGCCGCGGTCGACGGCCGCGAAGGCGGCGCGCTCTCCCGGGCTCAGCCTGTCCATCGAAAGCACCGTCGGATCGCCCCAGACGGCCGGGTTCAACTTGCGCAGCTGCGCCTCCGGCGAGATCAGGAAGTTCGCCACCACCATCGCGCCGGCCTTGTTGGCGGCATTGAAGGGGATGGCGACGAAGTGGGTGTTGCCGAGCGTGCCGCCGGTGAAGACGAAGGAGCGCACCGTGTCGGGCAGTTCGCCGGCGGTGATCGCAGCGGAGGCCTCGGCCGGATTGAAGGCGAAGATGATGCCGAGCTCGCCGTCGGCGAGCATCTGCTTCATCGGCGGATAGGACTTCGGGAAGTCGCGGCCCTGGCGCCACAGCACCGGCTGGATGTCGTCGAGCCACGCCCACAAGGGCGCGGTGACGTCCATGAAGGTCGCCTCGTCGACCGGCCGGCGCAGCACCGCCGGGTCGTCGACGGTCTCGATCAGCACCTGCTTCAGGAAGCTCGATCCCGTGAAGTCCGGCGGCGCCGGATAGGTGAAGCGGCCGGGACTGGCCTTCGCCCAGGTGAGCAATTCAGCCGCGGACTTCGGCATCGTCGCGATGTCGCCGGTGCGCGCAGTGTCGGCGAAGAAGACGAGCTTGGCGCCGCCCCACGGCGATTCCTGGCCATCGGTTGGGACCGTGAAATCGACGGTGACGGTCGGATTGGCTGTGTCGACGAGACGCCAGTTCGGCAGACGGGTGGCGAAGCCGGGCGAATGCAGCAGGCCCTGGTCCTTCATCGAGGCGAAGTTCTCGCCGTTGATCCAGACGAGGTCGACGGCGCCGCCGGTGTCACGTCCCGCCGCCTTCTCCGCCACCACCGTCGCGACGGCGTCCG
>CAMDHY010000049.1 GCA_945898215.1 Pseudoxanthobacter soli DSM 19599
TCGCTGATGCCGAAGGGCCGGGCCGATCGCTCGCCGACGCCGTCGCCACCGCCATGCGCTCGCGCGGGCGTACCGTCACCCTCGCCGTGGTCGACGGCGTCGTCGAGGCCGGCGAGTTCGACGTGGTCGCACTCGACCTCGCCCGCTCCACCGACGCCGGCGTGCTTGACGAACTGATGCGCGGCGAAGGCCGCTGCGACCTCGTGTTCGCGCTCGGCGCCGCAGACGACCGCGTGCCACTCGCCGCCATCACCCGCCGCCTCGATCGCCTCGGCACGCTGCTCGTCAAGATCGCCGAGGCCCGTCCGCGCCTCTGGGTGCTCGCTCCCGGCGCCGCCCAGTCGATCGCCGGCGGCCCCGGCCATCGCCCGTCCCAGGCCGCCGCCTGGGGCTTCGGCCGGGTGGCGCTGAACGAGTTCCCGGACGTCGAGCTCCGCCTCATCGATCCGGCGCCGTCGCTGCAGCCCGGCGAGATGGCGGTGCGCATCGCCTCCGAGATCGCCGACCCGATCGCCGAGCGTGAGATCGTCCTCGACGCCAACCGCCGCACAGGCCTGCGCATCGAGCGGGGCGGTGTCATCGCTGACGCCGCCGAGGAGATTGGCGGCGCCGAGCCGGCCTTCGTGCTCGAGACGACGCGCGTCGGCATCGATGGCCTTTCCTGGGTGCGGCGCGCGCGCCGCGTGCCCGGTCCGGGGGAGATCGAGTTCGCCGTCGACGCCGCCGGCCTCAACTTCCGCGACGTCATGTGGTCGCTCGGCCTGCTGCCCGAGGAGGCGCTGGAAGACGGCTTCGCCGGTCCGACCATCGGCATGGAGTGCTCCGGCACGATCGTCCGCATCGGCCCCGGCGTGACACGCTGCGCCGTCGGCGACCGCATCATCGCCTTCGCCCCGGCCTGCTTCGCGACCCACGTCACCGTCGCCGAGCGCGCCGTGGCGCCGATGCCCTCGTCCGTCGCCCCCGAGGCGGCCGCGACCATCCCCGTCGCCTTCCTCACCGCCTACTATTCGCTGGTTGAGCTCGCCCGCATCGACGAGGGCGAGACGGTTCTCATCCACGGCGGCGCCGGCGGTGTCGGCCTCGCGGCGCTGCAGATCGCCAAGTGGCGCGGCGCAACCGTCATCGCGACCGCCGGCTCGCCGGAGAAGCGCGCCCTGCTGCTGGCGCTCGGCGCCGACCACGTCCTCAACTCGCGCGGTCTCGAGTTCGCCGACGAGGTGATGGCGATCACCGACGGCGTGGGTGTCGATGCGGTGCTGAACTCGCTCGCCGGCGAGGCGATGGAGCGCAGCCTCGCGGTGGTGAAGCCGTTCGGCCGCTTCCTCGAGCTCGGCAAGCGCGACTACTACGCCAACACCCGCATCGCGCTCCGGCCGTTCCGCCGCAACGTCTCCTATTTCGGCATCGACGCCGACCAGCTCCTGATGAACAAGCCGGCGCTCGCCGACCGCATGTTCGCCGAGCTGGTGCGGCTGTTCGAGGACGGCACGCTGACGCCGCTTCCCTATCGGCGCTTCGACGCCGAGGCGGTCGGCGAGGCGTTCCGGCTGATGCAGCAGTCCGGCCACGTCGGCAAGATCGTCGTGGTGCCGCCGCCGGTCGGTGCGATCCGCGCGGAGAAGTCCGCCGGCGTGCCGATCCGTCCCGACCGCACCTACCTCGTCGCCGGTGGCGTCGGCGGCTTCGGCCTTGAGGCCGCGCGCTGGCTCGCCGGCCGCGGCGCCCGCAGCCTCGTGCTGGCGAGCCGCTCGGGCAAGCTCGACCCCGCCGCGACGGAGCGCGTCGAGGCCCTGCGCGCGTCCGGCTGCTCGGTCCGCGTCGCGGCCTGCGATCTCGTCGATGCCGCCGCCGTGGGACGCCTCGTCGCTTCGCTCGCCGCCGCACCCGCGCCGCTCGGCGGCATCCTGCACACGGCGATGGTGCTCGACGACGCGCTCATCCAGAACCTCGACGCCGACCGCATCGGCTCGGTGCTCGCCCCGAAGATCACCGGCGCCGACAATCTCGATGCCGCAACCGCCAACTTGGCCCTCGACTTCTTCGTGATGTTCTCATCGGCGACGACGCTCGTCGGCAATCCCGGCCAGGCGAACTACGTCGCCGCCAACGCCTATCTCGAGGCACTGGCGCGCCGCCGACGTGCATCCGGCCGGCCGGCGCTGGCGGTGGCGTGGGGTGCGATCGCCGACGCGGGCTACCTCGCCCGCAACCAGGAGGTCAGCGCCCTGCTGTCGCGCAAGCTCGGCCGCCACGCCCTCACCGCCGAGGAGGCGCTGGACGGTCTCGGCCGCCTCTTGGCGCTTGACCCGGCCGATCCGGCGCTGGCGATGGTCGGCTACGGCCGCATCGACTGGGCAGCGGCGCGCAAGGACCTCGCGCTCCTCGCCACCCCGCTCGCCGAGCGCATCGCGATTGCCGGCGGCGACGCCGAGACCGGCAGCGTCACGGTCGACCTCAAGGCCCTCGTCGAGGGCATGGACGCCGACCGCGCCATCGAGACGGTGTCGCGGCTGCTCGCCGGCGAGATCGCCCGCATCCTGCGGCTGCCGGCCGACGAGATCGACCGTCACCGGCCGCTTGCCGCCATCGGCATGGACTCGCTGATGGCGCTGGAGCTGCGCATGGCGGCCGAACAGCGCATGGGCATCGACATCCCGCTGATGTCGCTCGCCAACGGTGCGACACTGACGGACATCTCCCGCCGCATCCTCGCCCGGATTGGGGGTGAGGACTTCGACAGCAACCTCGGTGAGGACGCCGAGTCGCTGGCCAAAAGCCATGTCGGCGACAGCGACGCCGAAAGCCCCGACGCGGCCGCCATCGCCAGCGCCGTCGAGGAGCACAGCCGGAAGATCAGGAAGATCATCGGATGAGTCGCGGACGCGGTATCGACGGACTTTCGGGGACCGACAAGGACAAGCTGCTGGCCGGCGTGCGCGCCACGCGCAAGGCCGCCAAGGGACGGCGTCCGACCGAACTCGCGGCCGTGCGCGATGCCAAACGCCGCACGGCGTTCGACTTCGGCGAGCTTCAGCCGGTGCGGCAGATGCGCATGCAGCGCGCCGCCGCCGATCTCCTCGGCATCGAGAATCCCTACTTCCGCTCGCACGCCGGCATCGCCGGCAACCGCACGACGATCGGCAACCGCGAGTACATCAACTTCTCCTCCTATGACTATCTCGGCCTCAACGGCCATCCGGCCGTGATCGACGCCGCGAAGTCGGCCATCGACCAGTACGGCGTCTCCGTCTCGGCGAGCCGCCTCGTCGCCGGCGAACGGCCGATCCATCGCGATCTCGAGCGCGGCCTCGCCGAGTTCCTCGGTGTCGAGGACTGCGTGGTGATGGTCTCCGGCCACGCCACCAACGTCACCACCATCGGCCACCTGCTCGGCCCGAAGGACCTCGTCCTCTATGACGCGCTGATCCACAACAGCATCACCGAGGGCGCGCGGCTGTCCGGCGCGACGCGGCGCATGTTCCCCCACAACGACCTCGACGCGCTCGAGGATATGCTGACCCAGATGCGCGATCGTGCCGAGCGCGTGCTGATCGTCGTCGAGGGCCTTTACTCGATGGACGGCGACATGCCGGACCTGCCGCGGCTGCTGTCGATCAAGCGCCGCTTCGACGCCTGGCTGATGGTCGACGAGGCGCACTCTCTCGGCGTCCTCGGCGCCACCGGCCGCGGCCTCGCCGAGCACTGGGATGTCGACCCGAACGAGGTCGAAATCTGGATGGGCACGCTGTCGAAGACGCTCTGCGGCTGCGGCGGCTACATCGCCGGCTCGACGACGCTCATCGAGTATCTGAAGCTCTCCGCCCCTGGCTTCCTCTACTCTGTCGGCATGCCCGGCGCCGTCGCCGCCGCGGCGAAGGTCTGCCTCGACCTGCTCGAGCGCGAGCCGGAGCGCGTCGCCCGCATCCGCGAGAACGGCCACCGCTTCGTCGCCCGCGCCCGCGAGCGCGGCCTCGATATCGGTCCGAGCGCCGGCTATTGCGTCGTGCCGGTGATCGTCGGCGAATCCGTCAGCGCGGCGCTGCTGTCGCAGCGCCTGCACGACGGCGGCGTCAACGCCCTGCCGATCATCTTCCCCGCCGTCGCCGAGCGCTCGGCGCGGATACGCTTCTTCGTCACTGCCGCCCACACCGACGAGGAGATCGACACGACCGTCGACCTCACCGCCGAGGCGCTCGCCGAGGTACGGGCGGCCGGCTCGCAGCTGAAGAAGCTCGTCGGCGACCGCGTCCGCTCCTAAGCGTCGCACGCTACTTCCCAGAACGTCCGCTTCCCCGGAACGTCCGCTTCCCCGGAACGTCCGCTTCGACGGGTGAAAGAGAAACGGCCGGCCCACCGATGGTGGTCCGGCCGTCTTGTTTCTGCGCGCCGGTGTAACGGCGGGCCTCGCTTCAGCGCGCCTCGACGGCCGCGATCAGCCTGGCGGCATTGCCCTCGAGCACCGCCTGGGTGTCGTCCGCCGGCAGGTCGGCCTCCCGCACCGTCGTCAGCGGGTCGGGGTCGGCCATGTCGAACGGGTAGTCCGTCCCCATCACCACTTGCCCCGCCGGCACCTCGCCATAGAGGAAGCGCAGGCCCGAGGGCGAGTGCGTGACGGTGTCGATGACGAAGCGACGGAAGGAATCCTCGACGCTGCCTTTCAGCGCGCCCTTCGTCTCCGGCCGGATCGCGTGTCCCCTCTTCAGCCGGCCGAGGTTGTAGGGCAGGAAGCCGCCGCCGTGGACAAGCAGGATCGTCAGGTCCGGGTGGCGCTCCATCACGCCGCCGAAGATCAGATGCGCGCCGGCGATCGCCGTCTCCAGCGGGTTGAGCACCAGGTTCTGCATGTAGAAGCGCGAATACGCCCCGACGGGCGGGCCCTGCGGCGGGTGCAGCATGACGATGGCGCCGAGCTTCTCCGCTTCGGCCCAGAACGGCTCCAGTCGCGGATCGTCCAGAAAAAGGTCCGCCGTCGGCGTCGTCGAAGCCTCGACGCCGAGCATGCCGTGCACCGTCATGGCGCGGCGCAGTGCCTCGACGGCCACCTCGGGGTGATGCAGCGGCACACCGCCGAAGCCCCGGAAGCGATCCGCGTGCGCGCGGACGACGGCGGCGATCTCGGCGTTCGTCGCCTCCACCACCCAGGCGGCATCTTCCGCACCGAGGCCGAGGCCGCAGAGCTGCACCCAAGGCGACAGGATCTGCACGGCAACGCCCTGCTTCTCCATGTCGGCGAGGCGCAGCGCCATGTCGGTCATCGCCGGCAGCAGCGGCGGGTTGACGACGCGGCCTCCGAGCACGACGCGGCGGCGCCCGCCTTCGGCGTGCTCGACCCGGAAGTTCTCCCGCTCACCCGCCTCGAAGCGCGCCAGCAGCGCCTCCGGCACGATGTGAGAATGCACGTCGATGGGGCCGCTCTGCAGCGGCGGGAGCGCGCTCATCGGGCCATCCTCATGGGGGATCGGCGGTCGGGGAGTTCGGTTCTGCCGCTATCGTATCGCAAGGGTGGTCCTTCCGCGTGGAGATTGAAGAGCAAACTGAACGTGTGGGGCCGAACCGGCCGGTCGACGAGGCCTCAGGCGCCGCGGCCCGCCACGACGAGCTCGAGCGGGAATTCGTCGACGCACTCGCTGCCCGTCTCGGTGACGATGAACGTGTGGCCGACGAACATGCCGAGCATGCCGTCCGCCGAGATCGGGTTCGGCTCGGCCATGATCACCATGCCCGGCTTCATGATCTCCTCGAAAGGCTCGACGTCGATGTGGTCTGCGTAGACGTGCGGACCGTCGGTGACGAGGTCGATGCCGTGGCAGTGCACCGGCCGCGACTGCACGCCCTTCTCGCGGAAGAACTGGCCGGCGATGCGCAGCGCGTCCACCGGGTTACCCGGCTTGATCTCCGCCGCCATCTTGATGAAGCCGGGCTTGGCGATCTCGTCCCAGAAGCGGCGGATCGGCTCGAGCGGCTCGCCCACGCAGATCGGCGAGCCGACCTGGGCGCTGTAGCCGCGGTAGCCGGCGGCGAGCTCCATCAGGATCATGTCGCCGTCCGCGAGCTTCTTCCACGACGGGCGCGGATTGCCGAAAACCTGCGCCGGGTTGGACATCGGCGTCGAGCCGATGATCAGGAAGTCGATGTCGCCGCCGCCTTCCAGGATCGCCGCACCCGCCGCGGCGCGCAGCTCGTACTCGTGGACGCCCGGCTTCGCCCGCGCCGCGATGGCGTTCATGGCGTTGGTGCAGAGCACCCCGGCCTTGCGCACGCAGTCGAGTTCCTCGGCGCTGTGGATCGAGAGGAGCTCGTGGATCCACCCCTCGGTGAAGACGATCTCGGCCTCCGGCAGCTTCTCGCGCAGCACGTTGAACTGGTTGACAGGCAGGTAGTCGCCGTGGCGCGGATCGATCTCGAGCAGGCCGATACGGCCCTTGGAAAGGCCTAGTTCCTGGATGCGCTCGACCATCACCTCGGCGTACTTGCCGTTGCGGCTGTGGCGGACGTCGGATATCGCCGCCGCCGTGACGCGCCGCACCGCCTCGGCGTGGGTGCCGCCCATCGCATAGACGAGCGTCGGATCGCCCTCGAGCGGAACCACAAGATAGGCCGCCAGCGCGTGCCACTCCCAGTGCCCGGTGAGCCACAGCATGCCGCCGCCGAAGCTCCAGTGGCTCGGACCGCCCGGCACGATAGCGACGTCGATCTTCGCGTCCCGCATCTTGTCGCGGAAGAGCTTATAGCGGCGGGCATATTCGGCCGCCGAGAACTGTTCGTAGACCGCCTCGCGGAAATAGGGCGTGCCCGACATGGCGCCGAAGCTCGGGCCGTGGTCGAGGCGGTGGCGAACGTCGGCCCAGGCCTTCAGGCCCGGCTTCGGAGTGACCAGGGTCATCGAACGTCTCCTTGAGGGATCGCGGCCTGGCCGGTGGCTCCCGGACGCAGCGTCCGGCCGAACCATTCGACCACCGCATCGGTCACCGCGGCCTCACGGCCGACATAGAAGTGGTTGCAATTGTCGAGGATGCGCGCCTCCGACGCACCGCCGGCGCGCGCAGCGAAGCGCTCCGCCGGATAGAGGTCCGCCGGCTCCTCGTCGCCGACGATGAACAGCGACGGGCAGCGGATCTCGGGGGCGAGCGCGAGGACGTCCGGCAACTGCGTCATGCGGTCGATGAAGCTCTCGGCGGTGGTGACGTACCACCATCCCGGCATCAGCATCAGCTCCCGGCCGCGCCCCGCGTCGACCAGCGCCTGGGCGTGGGCCGACAGTTCGGCGAAGCGGTCGCCCGCGAGCAGGCCGATGCTGCTCGACCGGCGCATCTGGTCGGCGCCGCCGTGTGCCGACAGGAGCACCAGTGCCGGCGTCTCCGGATGGTCGGCGACGTGGCGCACGGCGAGCATGCCGCCGTTGGAATGGCCGACGACCACCGGTGCCGGAAAGCCGCGCGCCGCCATCCAGCGCGCCGCGATGCGGTTGTCCTCGATCGCCTCCGCCGTCTTCTGGAAGGCGGCGCCTTCCGCGGCGCGGCTGTCGCGGATGCTCATGATGTCGTGGCCGCGCCGGTTGAAGGCGAGGCACGCGTAGCCCATCGCCGTCAGCGCCGGCGGCAGAAACCGCGGCGCGCCGGTGTAGAAGTTCATGGTGTTGCCGTGGAAGAGCAGCACGCCGCCGGCGTTGGCGCCGTCGTCCGGCTCGTGGAAGGCACCATCGAGCGGCGTCGTGTCCGTCTCGATCGTGACGAGTTGGGTCCGCATCAGGCCCCACGCCCCACCACGACAGGGCCCCGCCCGCCGGCAGACAGCCGTAGCTCGCGACGCGACGCGTCGACGATCAACACCATCCGGACACCTTCTTCCCTACCGCCCGACCGCTCGGCTGATTGTGTATGCGATCGTTTGCATGCGCATACTCTCGCCGCCCCGGGCACGGAGTCAAGCCGCAGGGTGTGGCGGCCTCAGTCGCGCCAGGGGTAGGAGGAGAACCACCGCTGCAGGGTCATCACGTCGGGCTTCACACCATTCGCCTGCAGCCAGGAATCGATCGCCCACGGCTTGCCGGTAGTGTCGTCGACGACGACGGCGGTTGCGTGCGGGTAGCGGCCGTCGAGGAAAAAGCCGCGCGCCACCGGCGAGGCGACGGTGTGGTGGCGCAGCAGCCGCCAGGACTGCAGCAGCAACAGGTAGCTCGTCGTGTTCGTTGCCTCGTCGATGCAGTCCATCTGGCCGTGCACGCCGGCATTCCACATGTCGAGCCCGCCTACGTCTCCGCCGGAACCAACCGGGCCGGCGACGCGCCGCTCGAGCCACGCGACCGCCTCGGCGATCGCCTTGCGCTCCGCCGCCGGCGACGCGGCGCCGGCCTTCAGGATACGGCTGAGGCGGGTGCGGTCGGCCGGCGTGATCGCCACCGGTGTCCGCACGGCGCAGCCGAAGGCGTGGCAGACGAAGACGCGGTCGCCCGAGGGGGGCGTGCCGCCTTGCGCCCGGTACCAGGCGAGCGGCTGACCGACGTGCTGGCCCGCACAGCCGGCCAGGAGCGCTGCCACGACGACGGCGCCGCCGAGTGCGCTGCGCAGGCTCATCAGTTGATTTCCCCCCGTCGCGATGCGCCTCTGTCTGGTCGAACCACGGGCGCCCCGGGGAAGCGGAGACCGGTTTCTGCAGCAACGCAACCGCCGCGGCGAGCGCCATCAGCGCCCCCGACACCATCAGTCCCGCGTCGAGGCCACCGAAGCGGTCGCTGACGGCGCCGGCGAGCCACGGCCCGATCGTCTGCCCGACGCCGAAGGCGATGGTGAACACCGCGATGCCCGCCGGCCACCCGGCCGGCGTCACGCCCTTGCGCACCAGCGACGTCGTCGCCGCGACGACGGACAGCATCGCGACGCCGGTAAACAATGCGGAGGCGAACACGCCGACGAGGCCGCCGACGATCGACAGGCCGACCCCGGTCGCCATCATCGCGCACAGGACCGCCATCGCCCGCCCGTCGTCGGCCCGGTCGAGCAGCCGCTGCCAGATCCACGGACCCGGGAAGCTCGCCGCCGCCAGCACCACCCAGAACGCCGTGACGACCGCCGCCGAGGCGCCATCGGCGACGAGGTCGGCGACGACGAAGGTCAGATAGCCGATCATGCCGAGGGCATAGACGAAGTAGCTCGCGAGCGCCGGCAGGAAGCGGCGCATGCCGGGTCTGGAGGCCGTACCGGAGGCCCCACGCGCCGGTGCCGGCACCCGCCGGGCCGCCAGCACGAACGCCGGCGTCAGCACCGCTGCCGCCGCCGCCGCGGCCGCCCATCCCCAGCGCCAGAGGTCGGGGCGATCGTCGACGAGACCGGGCAGCAACAGTCCGGCGATCGCCATCCCGACACCCGGGCCGACATAGAAGAGGCCGATCAGCAGGCCGCGGCTCCCCGGCCGGTCGGCGGCGAGCCGCGCCGCCATGACGCCGCCGGCGACGAACACGAACGCGCCCGAGAGCCCGGGGAGAAAGCGCAGCCCGCAGACGGCGAGAAAGTCGCTGACGAGGCCTGTGGCCGCCGTCGTCGCCACCGTCACGACGAGGCCGGCGACCGCCGTCCGGCGGGCTCCGAAGCGGTCGATGGCGGCCGCCGACAGCACCGCCCCGACGAGGTAGCCGAGCGCGTTGGCGGCATTGGCGAGACCGGCCTGCGAATAGGTCCAGCCGAGATCGCCCCGCATCGCCGGCACCAGCAGGCCGTAGCCGAAGCGGGCGATGCCGAGCGCCACCGCCGGGCCGGCGGCGAGGCCGAGCGCCGTCGCCACCGCCCGTGCCGTTCCTCGTCCGTCCGTCACGCCGTACTCCCGAGACCCGCGGGCCCGACCTCGTCGCCACCGAGACGCATTCCACCGCCGCGCCGTTGACGCTCACCGGGGCGCGATCCATACCACGGCGATGAGCATCGACGCCCCCCAGAAGACGATCGACCACCGCCGCCCCGTCCACATCGTCGGCGGCGGCCTCGCCGGCTGCGAGGCGGCCTTCCAGCTCGCCCGCCGCGGCATGCCAGTTGTGCTGCACGAGATGCGGCCGGTCCGGATGACCGACGCCCACCACACCGACCGCCTCGCCGAACTCGTCTGCTCGAACTCCTTCCGCTCCGACGACGCCGAGACCAACGCCGTCGGCCTGTTGCACGCCGAGCTGCGCCTCGCCGGCTCGCTGGTTATGGCGGCCGCCGACCGCAACCAGGTGCCGGCCGGTGGCGCGCTGGCCGTCGATCGCGAGGGCTTCGCCGCCGCCGTCACCGCGGCGATCGAGGCCGAGCCGCTCATCACGATCCGCCGCGAGGAGGTCACCGAGCTGCCGCCGGAGGACGCCGAGCAGGTCATCGTCGCCACCGGCCCTCTCACCTCCGGCGCGCTCACCCGCGCCATCAGCGCCCTCACCGGCACCGACCAGCTCGCCTTCTTCGACGCCATCGCGCCGATCGTCCACCGCGACACCATCGACTTCGACACCGTCTGGTTCCAGTCGCGCTACGACAAGGCCGGCCCCGGCGGCACCGGCGCCGACTATCTGAACTGCCCGATGGACCGCGAGACCTACGACGGCTTCATCGCGGCGCTGACGACCGCCGAGGTAACGTCGTTCAAGGAATGGGAGGCCTCGACCCCCTATTTCGACGGCTGCCTGCCGATCGAGGAGATGGCGTCGCGCGGGCCGGAAACGCTGCGCCACGGCCCGATGAAGCCGTTCGGGCTCACCAATCCGCGCATGCCGCAGCCGAAGCCCTACGCCGTCGTGCAGCTTCGCCAGGACAACGCCCTCGGCACGCTGTTCAACATGGTCGGCTTCCAGACCAAGCTGAAATATGCCGAGCAGGTGCGCATCTTCCGGATGATCCCGGGGCTCGAGAAGGCCGAGTTCGCCCGCCTCGGCGGCCTGCATCGCAACACCTTCCTGAACTCCCCCGCCCTCCTCGACGGCACGCTGGCGCTGAAGGCGGACGGCCGCATCCGCTTCGCCGGCCAGATCACCGGCTGCGAGGGCTATGTGGAATCGGCGGCGATGGGCCTCCTCGCCGGCCGCTTCGCCGCCGAGGAGCGGCTCGGCCAGCCGGTGAGCCCGCCGCCGGCGACGACGGCGATGGGCGCCCTCCTCGCCCACATCACCGGCGGCCACCTCGCCGCCGAAGAGGGTGGACGGCGGACCTTCCAGCCGATGAACGTCAATTTCGGCCTGTTCCCGCCGATCGAGGCGCCGACGTCGGAGGGCGGCGTGCGGCTGCGCGGCACCGCGAAGTCGGTCGCCCGCAAGCGCGCCATGAGCGCCCGCGCGCTGGCCGACGCCCGCGCCTGGCTCGGCCCCGAGGAGACCGCGGCGGCGGCGGAGTAGCGTCCGCGGCGAGCCCCCGCGCCTCAGAGCCGTCGCGACGGCGCCCGGGCGACCCGCCAGAGGCGCCACTGATCGCGAAGCGGCGACGGCGCCAGCGGCTGCCGGAACGGATCACGTCCCGGCCGCACCAGCGTCGCGAGGCGGCCTCGCAGTGGCGCGAGATGCAGGAAAGCCGGCAGCACCGCCGGTGCGACGTCCGCGAGCCCCGCGCGCACCGCGTCGAGGTGCGACCGCGCCGCCTCCGCGAGATCGGCAACAGCCGCCGCGAGCGCCGGCGTGGCGTTCCCAGCGAGCACGTCGGCGACCTCCACGCCGTGCCGGTCCAGCACGTCGAGGGGCAGCAGGCAGCGTCCACGCGCCGCCAGCACCGGCATTTCTGAGATCACACGGATCAGTGTCTCCGCGACGCCGGCATGTCCAGCGAACGTACCCGTCGCCGGGTCCCGGCCTTCGGCGAGCACGATCGCGGCGAGCTGTGTCAGCGTGCCGTCCGTCTCGCCGGCCGCGCCCTCGAGCTCCGTGAGGCTCGGGTACGGGTCGTCGTAGAGCTCGAGACGCCGCGCCTCCACCGTGCGCACCAGGGCGGCGAGCGGCAGATGCCAGTGAAGCGCCGCCGCCCGCACCCCGTCCAGCACCGGGTTGCCGGTCGCCGGCTCCGCCGGTCCGGCCGACAGACCATCGTGCCACCACTGCAGGCGGATCTCGCCGAGCATCGGCTCGCGCACGGCGTCGCGGACGCGCGCCGTCTCGCCCCCGAAGGCCGCCAAAGCGAACAGCGCCGGGCGCGCTGGTTCGGGCGCGAACAGCGCCGCGAGATAGCGGTCGCGGTCGAGGGTGCGCGCGGTGTCTCGGTTGGCGTCGGGGGGCTCGGTCATGCCGGAGGAGATAGGGGCCGCGGCCGGTCAGTCGACCGGCAACAACGCGGCGCCGACGGCGCGGTCCTCCGCCAGCAGGATGTTGTAGGTGCGGATGGCGGCGCCAGTGTCGAGCGCCTCGAGGCGGAGCCCGACTTCCTTCAGCCGCCAGCGCAGCCAGTCCGGCGCCGGAGCGAGCGTCGCCCCGGTGCCGAGCACCAGCAGCTCGAAGCCGGACGCCTCGGCGACGACACGCGCAAAGTCCTGCTCGGTCAGATCGCCGAACGGTCTCGCCACCCAGCCGTGGATGCCGCTCGGCAGGCACAGCACGCCGCCATGGTGCGACATGCCGGCAAAGCGGAAGCCGCCGAGTCCATAGGAATCGATCGGCGCACGGCCAGGAAAGTGGGCGTCGCGGACGGTGACGTCGCCGGGTCGGCTCATCGCTCGCCCTCCCTCACGTCGCAACCGAGCGTGCCGGTGGCCGGCCCGCCCGGCGACGCGACGACGGCTTCAGCCCGAGCAGGATCAGCAGAGGCGCGGCGATGAAGATCGACGACAGCGTGCCGACCAGGACGCCCCAGATCATCGCCAGCACGAACGTGCCGATCACCGCGCCACCGAACACATAGAGTGCGACGAGCGCCAGCAGCGTCGTCGCCGACGTCATCGTTGTGCGCGACAGCGTGTCGTTGATCGACAGGTCGATCAACCGCTTGAGCGGCATCTCCTCGTGCTTCTTGAGGTTGTCGCGGATGCGGTCGTAGACGACGACGGTGTCGTTCAGCGAATAGCCGACGATGGTGAGGATCGCCGCGATGCTCGACAGGTTGAAATCGAGCTGGAGCGCGGCGAACAGCCCGACCGTCAGCACGACGTCGGCGAGCGTCGTCACGACCGCGCCGACGGCGTAGCGCCACTCGAAGCGGAACCAAAGGTAGGCGAGGACCCCGGCGAGCGCAGCCGCGACACCGAGGATGCCGTTGCGGGCGAGTTCGCCCGACACCCGGGGCCCGACCACCTCGGTGCGCCGGAACTCGACGGTGTCGCCGAAGGCGTCCTGCACCAGCAGGATGACGCGCTGCTGGGCCTCGTCGCCGCCCTCTTGGCGCTGCACGCGGATCAGCACGTCGTTCGGCGCACCGAATTCCACCACCTGCACTTCGCCGAGACTGAGCTCGTCGAGGATGGTGCGGATGTCGGCGAGGTCGGCCGGCCCGGCGAGGGTGCGCATCTCGATCTCGGCGCCGCCCCGGAAGTCGATGCCGGTGTTGAGGCCCGCCGTCAGGAACAGCACGATCGACAGCACCGACAACACGATCGCCACCGGTGCGGTGATCACCGTCCAGCGCATGAACGGGATGGTGGTGACCGGAAAGAAGCGGATGAGGCCCATGGTGCGTGTCCTCCGCTCAGATCGGCACGGAGGTCGGCCGGGCGTAGCGTACCCACGCCGCCACCAGCAGCCGCGTCACCAGGACCGCCGTGAAGATCGTCGTGACGACGCCGATCGCCACCGTCACGGCGAAGCCGCGGACGGGGCCGGAGCCGAGGAAGAACAGCACCACCGCGGCGATCAGGGTGGTGATGTTGGCGTCGAGGATCGTCGGAAGCGCCCGCGAGAAGCCGGCGTCGATCGAGGCGATCGTCGACCGCCCGGCCCGCGCCTCCTCGCGGATGCGCTCGTAGATCAGCACGTTGGCGTCGACCGCCATGCCGATCGTCAGCACGATGCCGGCGATGCCGGGCAGTGTCAGCGTCGCCTGCAGCAGCGCCATCGCGGCGAGGATCAGCATGACGTTGACCAGCACCGCGATGTCGGCGGCGAGGCCGAGGAGGCCGTAGGCGGCGATCATGAAGATCGCGACGGCGAGCGCGCCGACGATCGCCGCGACGACGCCGGCCCGGATCGAGTCGGCGCCGAGACCGGGGCCGACGGTACGCTCCTCGAGGTTGGAGAGTTGCGCCGGCAGCGCGCCGCTGCGCAGCAGCACCGCGAGATCGCCCGCACCGGACGCGCTGAAGTCGCCGTCGATCCGGCCGCTGTCGCCGCTGAACACGTCGGCGAGCGGCGAGACGGCGATCACCTGGTCGTCGAGGGCTATAGCGACCTCGCTCGGGCCGCCGGAGCCCGTGATCGCCGCGAGCTTGCCGATCCCCTCCGGCGACAGGCGGAAGCCGACGGCGCCCGTATCGGCCTCCAGATCAACGGTCGCCGCCACGTCGACGAGGTCGGCGCTGGTGAGGAGTGGCGCCGCCACCACCACGAATGTCTCCGGCGGGTCGTCATAGGAGACGAGCACGAGCGTGCCCGGCGGCGTCCGGCCCTGCAGCGCGTCGTCGATCGAGGCCGCGGCGTCGACGAGATGGAAGGCTAGCTCGCCCGGCTGGTCGATGATGTCCTTGAGCTGGGCGGTGTCGCGCAGCCCCGGCGCCTCGACGAGGATCTGGTCGCGGCCCTTGCGCTCGACCACCGGCTCGCTGAGGCCGAGTTCGGCGACCCGCCGGCCGATCACCGCGATCGACTGGTAGATGATGACGCCGAGGCGCGCCGCCAGTCCGGCATCGCTGAAGGCGATCCGCGCGACCCCGTCGCTGCCGATCATCACGGCGAACTCGTCGATCGCCGCGCCGCCGGAGGGCGGCGTGACCGGACCGGACAGGGCAGCGAGCCGGGCCCGGGCGTCCGCGATGCGCGCAGTGTCGCTGATGCGCACCTGCACCGCGTCGCCCTGCACGCCGAGGCCGGTGAAGGCGATGGCCGGCTCGCGCTGCAGCGCTTCGTTGACGGCACCGACGAGCGTCCGCAGGCGGCTCTGGACGTAGTTCGGGCGGTCTACGCCATAAAGGAGATAAGCGCCGCCCTGCAGGTCGAGGCCGAGGACGATCTGGCGCTTCGCCAGGAAGGACGGCCAGGCGGAGACCGTCGCGGTCGACAGGACGGTCGGCAGCAGCGCGATGAGACCCGCCAGGATGACGGCGAGGATCGCGGCGATCGTCCAGCGGGAGAAAAAGAGCATCGCCCGACTTTCCCCCGCGGCACGATGCGCGAACCTGGCCTCAGACGTTGTCGTTGACCGGCTCGCCCTTGGCGCGCACCTCGGTGATGGTCGAGCGGACGACCCGCACGCGCACGCCTTCGGCCACCTCGAGCTGCAGCTCGGCGTCGTCGACGACCTTCGCCACCTTGCCGATCAGGCCGCCGGAGGTGACGACCGTGTCGCCGCGGCGGATGTTCTTCACCAGTTCCTGGTGCTGCTTCATTCGCTGGCGCTGCGGGCGCAGGATCAGGAAATACATGATCGCGAAGATCGCGACGAACGGCAGCAGCGACATCAGAAGGTCTGTGCTGCCGCCCATCCCGCCGGGCGCCTGTGCGAAGGCTTCGGTTACGAACATCGGGCGTCCTCGCTACTCGGATCGCGGCCGTTCTCGGCACGATCCCTCGTGTGTGTTTTCCCCTGGCGCGCCGGCCCTGGAAGCGGCGCGGACTATAGCCACCGCCCCCCGCATTGCAAGCCGACGATCCGGCGGTGCGGCGGCCCTCACGGAGCCTCGGCGGAGAGGGTGCGCGCCGCCGCCAGGACCGGACCGTCGAGGGCGATCGCGATGGTGGCACTGCCCGCCTTCTCGTCGAAGGGCGCTCCTTCCAGCCGCTTATTGCGCCAGGGTCCGGTGGCGACGGTGATCGCCCGCAGCATCAGCTGCCCGCCGACCCGCGTCATGTTGATGCCCCCGGAGGACGAACCGGTGGCGTCGCAGTCGGTGCGCAGCTGTGAGGCCGTCGCCGCCGACGCGGACGGCACGACGCGCCGCACCGTGCAGCCCTGGACCACCGGCACGCCCTTGTCGACCTCGCGGGCCATGCCGGCCGGGTGGGCGGTGACGACGATCAGCGCCTCGCCCGCCCGCGCCGGCGACACCGCGACCGGGAAGGGCACCGCACCCGGAACCGGCTCGATGAGGCGAACCACCGCGAAGTCTTGCGCCGACCCCGCCTTCGGCACCTTCGCCCCGAAGCGGGCCGCACCGGAGGAGAGATCGAGCTCCGTGTGGAACGGCTCGGGGTCCTGGGTGCGGAAGAAGCACTTGCGCCGCGGCTTGCCGGACGGCTCGAACAGGATGTGAGCGGCGGTGATGATCTGGCGGTCGTCGAGGAACAGCATCCCTGCCCCCATCGACGGCGGCGACGACAGGCAGCCGACGTAGCCGGAGACGCGGCGGATGCGGGCGATCTCCCCCGGCGACAGTCCTAGCTTCGGCCCGAGCTCGAGAAGGGAGCCGCGGTCGTCGCTGCCGTCGATGATGTTGGCGGGAACGACGATATCGGGGGAGACGACGCCTGGCCGCGCGATGTCGGTCAGGTGGCTCGACACCGCGGCGACCGGCGGGGTCGCGAGCCCGATCCGCGCACCGAGGGCGACGGCAAGGGCCGCACTCACGACCACGACGCTGGC
This sequence comes from Pseudoxanthobacter soli DSM 19599, assembly GCA_945898215.1. GTDB lineage: Bacteria > Pseudomonadota > Alphaproteobacteria > Rhizobiales > Segnochrobactraceae > CAMDHY01. Next base: position 16,665 of record CAMDHY010000049.1, read on the forward strand.
TCGCACGGCCTCTCCCTTGAGCTGCCCGCCGTCACGACGAAGGGTCCGTCGGGGGAAACCCGGCGGACCCGAACCCGTGGCGGTGATCGACCGACGGCGACGGCGGGCGACGCCGTCCGTCGGAGCAGGCCTACTGCTTCTCGCCGGCGGCGTTGAACTGCGAGAGATAGGCGATCACGTCGGCGCGCTCTTCGGGCTTCTTCAAGCCGGCGAACGCCATCTTGCCGCCGGGGATGATCTTCTTAGGGGCCTCGAGGTAGGCGTCGAGCGTGGCGACGTCCCACATCTTGCCCTCGGCCTTACCGGCCAGCAGGGGCTTCGAGAACGCATAGCCCTCGACGTGGCCCCACGGGCCGCCAACGACGCCGTTCAGCGGCGGGCCGACCTTCGCCTTGGCGTCCGGGCCGACCATGTGGCAGACGGCGCACTTCTTGAAGACGACCTCGCCCTTGGCCGGATCGCCATCCGCCCAGGCCGACGACGCCGCCGCGACCAACACCGCGGCACCGAGTGCCGTCACGATCCTCTTCCGCATCGATCGTCTCCTCTCCATTGCTCGGCTCCGGGCACGCCGGGCCCCGCCCCACGCTTGTCCGCTTGGAGCTGTTCTAGGGGAGCGAAAGGTGTCGGCAATGGCGTCCGCGCGCAAGTGGCGAACCGCCGCGCCCTTCAGCCGATCATGCCGAGCGCCGGGAACGTCTCGAGCAGCCAGAACGACAGCGCCGTCATCTGTCCGGTCAGGAACAGAACGCCGGTGACGACGAGCAGGCCCCCCATCGTCTTCTCGACCGTACCGAGGTGGCGCTTGAAGCGGTTCATGAAGCGGATGAACGGCCCGGAGGCGGCGGCGGCGATGAGGAACGGCACGCCGAGACCGAGGGCGTAGACGGCGAGCAGCAGGCCGCCGGTGCCGACGCTGTCGGAACTGCCCGCCACCGCCAGCACGGCGGCGAGAACCGGGCCGATGCACGGCGTCCAGCCGAAGGCGAAGGCGAGCCCGAGCACATAGGCCCCGATCAGTCCCGGCGGCTTGTGCTGCACCGTCACCCGCGCCTCGCGGCTGATCAGGCCGATGCGGAAGACGCCGAGGAAGTGCAGGCCCATGACGATGATCACCACGCCCGCGACGATCGACAGCGTCGGCAGATGGGACGCGAGCATGCGGCCGAGGAACGAAGCCGTCAGGCCGAGGGTGACGAACACGGTCGAGAAGCCGAGCACGAAGGCGGCCGCGGCGGCGAGCGTGCGGCGGGCGGCGGTGCGGTTCCCGTCGCCGGCGGTCAGGGCGTCGAGCGAGGTCCCGGCGACGTAGCAGAGATAGGGCGGCACCAGCGGCAGCACGCACGGCGAGGCGAACGACAGGAGACCGGCGAGGAGGACGCCGCCGAGCGTGACGTTGAAATCCATCGTGTCCCCTGCTGCCGCCCGATCCGCGTGCCTTCCCTACGACGGACGCAGCGTCCCGGCCAGCGGACGTGAAGGCGCACCGGCACGGCCCTTCGGCGTTCAGGCGCCCGCGGCGGTCTATTGGCGGTTGAAAGTGGCTTAATCACGTCGCGCCGTGGCCGTGGCGACCGCACCGCTGCGCGCGCAAGCGTCTTGATCCCGTCCTGATGACGTAATAGGCCTTTTCCCAGTCGACGGATCAAGGGTGCCGCCCTGCAGGTGGCCGGGTGCGTCCCTGCCGAAGCCGGCCCGCCGAACTAGGCTGCCGGTGGCGAGGGCCAGAGGGCCTCGACGATGTGGAAGACGGGTAGCGTTCTGGTCGCGGCGGCAGTCGCCGCATGTCTTCTGACGGCGGCTCCCGCGCGCGCGCAGAGCTGTGCGGATCTGCAGGCGCAGCTCAATTCCGTTTCCGGTGGCGGTGGCGGCAATCTCGCCGCCGCGCGCAAGCGCCTGGCCACCCTCCAGCGCCAGTCGAGCGCCAACGGCTGCCAGGGCGCCAACAGCATGGGCCGGCCGCGCGCGTGCGCCGGCATCGACTCGAGCATCCGCACGGTCGCGGGTCAGGTCGCAACGCTGGAGGCGCGCGGCGGCGCCGGTGACCAGAACCGCCGCAAGCGCATCCAGGGTCAGATGGCGAAGATGAAGTGCGGGCAGGCCGCGCCGGCCCGCCAGCAGCAGGCCCGCGCCGCCGAGCCCGCCCCCGCGCAGGCCAACCCCGCCCAGCCCGGGTCGGAGCGCTCCGGCGCGCGCCCGGACTACGTCATCCAGAACAACCGCATCGTCTCGACGACGCGCACCGAAGGGGGCGGACTGCTCTCGCTCCTGTTCGGCGGCACCCGCGGCGACGCGACCCGGGACGGCGGTGGCGGCGTTGGCGGCGTTCGCCCGGGCGGCAGCGCCGCGACGCTCACCAGCCTGCAGCCCGGTCCCGCGACCACGGCACGCAGCGGCGAGCGGCCCACCACCAACAGCGACGGCAAGGTCACTTACGCTCGCCACTTCTTCGGCGGCGGGTCCTACCGGACGCTCTGCGTGCGCTCCTGCGACGGCTACTACTTCCCGATCAGCACGGTGACGACGCGCGGCAACTTCGCGCGCGACGATGCGGTGTGCCAGTCCCTGTGCCCGCAGGCGATGCTCTACGCCCACTCCTCCGGTTCGGAATCGGAGAGCATGTACCGGGTCGTCGACGGTCGTTCCTACAAGGAACTCGAGACCGCCTTCGTCTATCGGAAGGCCTACAATCCGGCCTGCACCTGCACCTTCGAGGCGAAGATGATCGTCTCCGCCGACGGGCAGGAGCTCATCGACGTCGAAGGGTCGCGCGCCGCCTATTCGCCAGCCCTCACCTCGGACGCCGCCGCCGCGATCGCCGGCATCGCCGCCCCCGGTGAGATCGGCACCGGCCTCGTGAACGTCGTCGCGGAGCCGGCGGTGGTCGAGGGGGACGATCCCACGGCCGTGCCGGCAGTCGTCGACGCGAGCGCCGCGGGTCCAGCCGTCGGGATCACGTCGAGCCCACCGCAGACAGCCGTCGTGCCGCAGGCGGCCGAGGCCGCCGTGGCGTCGCCGCCGGCTGCCCTGCCCACGCCGTCTCTCCTCGGGCAGGCGGCCACCGATCCGGGCGCCCACCCCGTGGCGCCGACGGTCGAGCCGGTGGCGCTGGCGCCGGCCGCCCCGGCCGCCACGGCCCCGCGCGGCGCGCCGATCCCGGAGAGCACGCCGGAGCCCCTGCGCGTGCGGACGATCGGGCCGGAATTTCTGCAGAACCCCTGACGAACGGCGGCCACTGGCCCACAGGCAGCTTCGGCGCGCCCGCATAGCGCGTCCCGCTCAGGCCGGATCGCGGAAACGGTTGGTGATCGGGTAGCGGCGGTCGCGGCCGAAGTTGCGCTTTGTCACCTTGACCCCCGGTGCCGCCTGCCGGCGCTTGTATTCCGCGAGCGTCAACAGCCGCTCGACCCGGCGCACCGTCGCCTCGTCGAACCCTTCCGCGACGATCTCGGCGACGCTGCGCTCGCGCTCGACGAGCCGCTCCAGCACGGCGTCGAGCACCTCGTAGGGCGGCAGCGAGTCCTGGTCGGTCTGGTTCTCGCGCAGTTCTGCCGTCGGCGCCTTCGTCAGGATGCGCTCGGGAATGACGATGCCGCCCGGCCCCATCGCATCCACCGGCTTCCAGACGTTGCGCAGCGCCGACAGGCGGTAGACCTCTGTCTTGTAGAGGTCCTTGATCGGGTTGAAGCCGCCGTTCATGTCGCCGTAGAGCGTCGCGTAGCCGACCGACATCTCCGACTTGTTGCCGGTGGTGACCACCATCGGGCCGAGCTTGTTGGAGATCGCCATCAGCAGCGTGCCGCGGGCGCGCGACTGCAGGTTCTCCTCCGCCACCCCGCGGTCCTTGCCCGAAAACATTGGCTCGAGCGCTGCCTCGAAGGCTTCGACGACGGCCGCGATCGGCACACTGTCGTAGCGCACGCCCAAGGTGTCGGCGCACGCCGCCGCGTCGTCGAGGCTCTCGCTGGAGGTGAAGCGATAGGGCAGCATCACGCACTGCACCCGCTCCGGCCCGAGGGCGTCGACGGCGAGCGCCGCGCAAATCGCCGAGTCGATGCCGCCGGACAGGCCGAGGACCACGCCCGGGAAGCCGTTCTTGTTCACATAGTCGCGCAGGCCCAGCATGCAGGCGCGGTAGTCGGCGCGCTCGCCGTCGTCGCGCACCGCCTTCGGCCCGTCGGCGCAGCGCCAGCCATCGCCGGTGCGCCGCCACGCGGTGACGACTACCGCCGGCTCGAAGGCCGGCAGGGCGACGGCGAGGGCGTGGTCCGCGTTGAGGACGGTGGAGGCGCCGTCGAAGACGAGCTCGTCCTGGCCGCCGACCTGGTTGACGTAGACGAGCGGCAGCCCGCTCTCGGCGATGCGGGCGGCCGCGACGTTCGCCCGCTCGTCATAGACGGTGCGCCGATAGGGCGATCCGTTCGGCACGACGAGGATCTCCGCCCCGGTCTCGCTCAGGCACTCGACGACGTCCGGGCTCCAGATGTCCTCGCACACCGGCACGCCGAGCCGCACGCCGCGCAGCATCACCGGTCCGGGCAACGGACCAGCCGCGAAAACCCGCTTCTCGTCGAAGACGCCGTAGTTCGGCAGGTCGACCTTGAAGCGCACCGCCTCGACCCGCCCGCCATCGAGCGCCGCCACGGCATTGTAGACGTCGCCACCCTCGACCCAGGGCGTGCCCACGATCACCGCCGGTCCGCCGTCGGCGGTGTCGGCGGCGAGGTCCTCGGTCGCCCGCCGGCAGGCGTCCTGGAAGGACGGCCGCAGCACGAGGTCTTCCGGCGGATAGCCGGCGAGGAAGAGCTCGGTGAAGACGATCACGTCCGCTCCCGCCGCGGCAGCCTCCGCCCGCGCCGTGCGCGCGAGCGCCAGGTTGCCGGCGACGTCGCCGACGGTCGGGTTCAACTGGGCGAGCGCGAGGCGGAGCGTATCGGGGGAAGGCATGCGTTCCGTCTAGCGCGGCGGCGCGGCGGCGGCAACGGGACACGTCCCTCCCCTGCCAGGGGGAGGGACAGACCGCGCAGCGGTCAGGGTGGGGCCCGTGCAATCACGGGCACGATCTCACCGACGTCGCAGAGCGGATTGACAGGCCCCACCCTGGCGACCTGCGGTCGCCTGTCCCTCCCCCTGGCGGGGGAGGGACGGATGTCGAGCCAGTCCAGCCTCCGCGTCCGAGATCTGCAGCCCTCACGCCGCCGTCCGCGACGCCTCTGCCTTCGGCCACCAGGCGTAGGCGTCCATCATCAGCGAGCCGTGCTGGCCGGAGGTGTGGACGCGCTCCGGCCGTGCCCCCTCCCCGGCCGCGCCGAGGGCCACGTAGAGCGGCAGCAGGTGGTCGTCGTGCGGGTGGTTGCGCACCGCCTCCGGCGCCTGCGCACGGTAGTCTGTCAACGCCGCCACGTCGTTGGCGGCTATCCTGGCGGCAAACCACTCGGCAAAGCCGGTGGCCCAGCCCTTGATCGGGCCGTCCAGTGGCCGCATGCCGCCGCGGCGGCGGTCGAACACCTCGCCGAGATTGTGCGTGAGGGATCCGGAGCCGATCACCAGCACGTCCTCGGCGGCGAGGCCGGTGAGCGCCCGGCCGACGGCAAGATGGTGGGCCGGGTCGGCCTTCGGCTGGATCGACACCTGCACGACAGGGATGTCGGCATCCGGATACATCAGCACCAGCGGGATCCATGTGCCGTGGTCGTAGCCGCGCTTCGGTGCGATCCGCGGCGAGAGCCCCGCCGCCTGCAGGCACTCAGCCACCGCCATGGCGAGATCGGGCGCACCCGCCGCCGGATAGACCATCTCGAACAGCCGCGGGTCGAAGTTGCCGAAGTCGTAGATCATCTCCGGCGCCGCATCGGTGACGACCACCGGCATAGGCGTCTCGAAATGCGCGGATGCGACGACGATCGCCTTCGGCCGCGGCAGGCTCCGGCCGAGTTCGAGCAGGAACCGCCGCGCGGGCGAATCCTGCAGGGCGATCATCGGGGAGCCGTGGGACAGGAAGAGCGTCGGCAGCATGGCCAGACTCCGGATTGGATACTGGCAGAGATATAATGCTGCACGCTGGCCGCCACGAGACGTCTGCAGTTGAACAATCCGTCCGCCACCGCCGAACGGACCGGCCGCCCCCTGCACCTGCGCCGGTTCTGTCAGCCGCGTGGGCCGTACAGGATGACGAACGTACCCGCCACCGCCAGAGCCGCCCCCGTGACGTCCCAGCGATCCGGCATTCGGCCCTCCGCGAGCCAGAGCCACACGAGCGCCGCGGCGATGTAGATCCCGCCATAGGCGGCATAGGCGCGGCCGGCGTAGTCACTGTCGACACGGGTGAGGGCGTAGGCGAACAGCGCCAGCGCGAGGCCGCCGGGCACGAGCCACCACGGCGATTTGTCCAGCCGCAGCACCGCCCAGGCCGCGAAGCAGCCGGCGATCTCGGCGATGGCGGCGACGACGAACCAGACGATCGTCATCACCGCCCGGTCGGCCTCAGCTGACCGCGACGGCCGGGGCGTGGTGGCGCCGGTCCTCGCGCTCCTTCTTGATGTTCTCGGCGATCAGGAAGGCGAGTTCGATCGCCTGCTCCGCATTGAGGCGCGGGTCGCAGTGCGAGTGGTAGCGGTCGTGCAGGTCTTCCGCCGTGATCGCCCGCGCGCCGCCGGTGCACTCGGTAACGTTCTTGCCCGTCATCTCGATGTGGACGCCGCCGGCGTGGGTGCCCTCGGCGCGGTGGACGGCGAAGAAGCCCTCGACCTCGCGCAGGATGCGGTCGAACGGCCGCGTCTTGTAGCCGTTCATCGACACCGTGTTGCCGTGCATCGGATCGCACGACCACACGACCGTCCGCCCCTCGCGCTCCACCGCCCGGACGAGGCGCGGCAGGTGCTCGAGCACCTTGTCGGCGCCGAAGCGGGCGATCAGCGTCAGCCGGCCCGGCTCGTTGTCCGGGTTGAGCAGGTCGATCAGGCGGATCAGCCCGTCCGGCTCGAGGCTCGGGCCGCACTTCAGGCCGAGCGGGTTCTTGACGCCGCGGCAGAACTCGACGTGCGCATGGTCGGGCTGGCGGGTGCGATCACCGACCCACAGCATGTGGCCCGACGTGGCGTACCAGTCGCCGCTCGTCGAATCGACGCGGGTCAGCGCCTGCTCGTAGCCGAGCAGCAGCGCCTCGTGGCTGGTGTAGAGGTCGGTCGAGCGCAGCTGCGCCACCGAATCCGAGCTCACGCCGCACGCCCGCATGAAGGCGAGCGACTCGGTGATGCGGTCGGCGATCGTCTGATAGCGATGGCTCTGCGGGCTGTCCTTGACGAACCCGAGCATCCACTGGTGCACATAGTCGAGGTTGGCGTAGCCGCCCTGGGCGAAGGCGCGCAGCAGGTTCAGCGTTGCCGCCGACTGCCGGTACGCCATCTCCATGCGCTGCGGATCGGGGTAGCGCCCCTCCGGCGTGAAGGCGATGTCGTTGACGATGTCGCCGCGGTAGGCCGGCAGCTCCACGTCGCCCTGCTTCTCGTTCGGCGCGGAACGCGGCTTGGCGAACTGGCCGGCGATACGGCCGACCTTCACCACCGGCTGCGCCGCCGCATAGGTCAGCACCACCGCCATCTGCAGGAAGACGCGGAAGAAGTCGCGGATGTTGTCGGCATGGTGCTCGGCGAAGGACTCGGCGCAGTCGCCGCCCTGCAGCAGGAAGCCCTCGCCGGCCGCGACGCCGGCGAGCGCCGACTTCAGCTTGCGCGCCTCGCCGGCGAACACCAGCGGCGGATAGCTCGCGAGCCGCGCCTCGACGGCGGCGAGCGCCGCGGCGTCCCGATAGTCCGGCACCTGTTGGATCGGCAGCGAGCGCCACGTGGTCGGGCTCCACGCCGGCTGCCGTGCCGCGCCACCCTGCCCCGCCACCGGCTTCACCGGGCTCGCCTTGTTGGTCATCGTCCCGTCCTCGATCGCTCGTCCGCCGCGGGGTCACCGCGCGCGAGTGGCGGGCGTTATACACACCCCGGCGCCGGCGCGCCACCACACCGCGCGGCCCGAACGGCGCCCAGCGATTAGGCAGCCGGAAAGTCTGCTTATTCTTTGACCCTCAATGATTTAGCGCGCGAGCGGGGAACGTCGACGCGGCAGGCGACGTTGATCTGATGCGGGGCTTGAGGAGGATCGACCATGACGAACCAGAACCAGAACCCGGACCAGCGTCGCGATCAGCAGGGCGGCCAGGACCAGCAGGGCGGCCAGGACCAGCATGGCGGCCAGCAGAACCAGCAGCCGGGCCAGCGGCCCGGGCGTGACGACCAGCAGGGCGGCCAGGACCAGCGCGGTGGCCAGCAGAGCCAGCAGCCCGGCCAGTCGGGCCGCGAGAACCAGCAGGGCGGCCAGCCCGGCACCGAGCAGAACCGCCATCTCGACACGGAGCAGCAGCGCGACCGCCAGCGCTGATCCCCGTCACCGCTAGAAGCAAAGCCCCGGGCCACCGCCCGGGGCTTTCGCATGTCCGGACCCGCCTCGCCCGCTCGGCTCAGGCCCGTCCGTAGACCTCGTCCGCCCGCGCCTCGAAGGCCTCTGCGAAGCGGCGGAACGCCTGCTCGAACACCGCCCCCATGATCGCCGCGAGCGCGCGGTTCTGAAACTCGTAGGAAATGTAGAACACCACCTCGCTGTGTGTCGCGTCGATCGGGCGGAAGTGCCAGCGGTTTTCGAGATGCCGGATCGGACCGTCGAGGTAGGTGACGTCGATCTGCAGCTTGGCGGGATCGAGGACGACCCGCGACGTGAACGTCTCGCGGAAGACCTTGTAGGCCACCGTCATGTCGGCGACGACGATCTCGGTGCCGTTTGCCTGGGGCTTGCGGCCGCGCACCACCAGCGACTGGCAGAGCGGCACGAAGCGCGGATAGCTCTCGACGTCCGCGACGAGGGCGAACATCTCGTCGGCCGCATGGGCGACCCGCCGTTTCGTCTCGAAGCGTGGCACGATCAGCCGTGCGCCGCGACCGTCGCCTGCGGCACGTGCCCCAGCCGTGCCAGCCGCGCCGCCTTCAGGCGCTCGAAGTCCTCCCCGGCGTGGTGCGAAGAACGCGTCAGCGGGCTCGACGACACCATCAGGAAGCCCTTGGTGTAGGCCACCGTCTCGTAGCCCTTGAACTCGTCGGGCGTGACGAACTTGATGACGGCGTGGTGCTTGCGGCTCGGCTGCAGGTACTGGCCGATCGTCAGGAAATCGACCTCCGCCGTGCGCAGGTCGTCCATCAGCTGCAGCACCTCGTTCCGCTCCTCCCCCAGCCCGACCATGATGCCGGACTTCGTGAAGATCGTCGGATCGAGCTCCTTCACACGCTGCAACAGCCGGATCGAGTGGAAGTAGCGCGCCCCCGGGCGAACCGTCAGGTAGTTCGAGGCCACCGTCTCGAGATTGTGGTTGAAGACGTCGGGCTTCGCCGCGACGACGACCTCGAGGGCACCCGCCTTGCGCAGGAAGTCCGGCGTCAGAATCTCGATGGTAGTTCCCGGCGCGGCGGCGCGGATCTCGCGGATGACGGCGGCGAAGTGCGCTGCCCCGCCGTCGGGAAGGTCGTCGCGGTCGACCGAGGTGATGACGACGTGGGCGAGGCCGAGCTTGGCAACGGAATCGCCGACCTTCGCCGGTTCGCCGGCGTCGAGCGGTCCCGGCAGGCCGGTGCGCACGTTGCAGAACGCGCAGGCCCGCGTGCAGGTGTCGCCCATGATCATGAAGGTGGCGTGCCGCTTCGACCAGCACTCGCCGATGTTCGGACAGCCCGCCTCCTCGCAGACGGTGACGAGGCCGTGTTCCTTGACGATCGCGTGCGTTTCCTTGAACGCCTCGGAGCCCGGCGCGCGCACGCGGATCCAGTCCGGCTTGCGCAGCAGCGGCGCGTCGGGCCGGTGCGCCTTCTCCGGATGGCGCGGGCGCTCGCTCGCGCCGCTGACGGTGTCAAGGACGGTGACCATGCGGGGAAAGCCTCCTGTCACCGGTGTCTTAGCGTCGGTGGGGCGGTCCGTCGAGGGTGGCGCGACCGCATCGCTGTCGCGCGCCGGGCGCCACAGCTGATGCACGCCCGGCCGGACGGTACCGTCGCGCCGCCGCGGCGGACCGGTCCCGTCTCACTTCCGCCAGATCAGCCCGACGATGAACAGCAGCACGATGGCGCCGATCGTCGAGATGATCAGGCTCGCCCAGAAGCCCGAACCGAGGGGCGACGCCGTGAAGACGTTCTCGATCAGGAACTTGCCGATCACCGAGCCGATCAGGCCGACGATCAGGTTGGTGATCAGACCGTGCGAGCGGCTCATCACCCGCTCCGCGATCCAGCCGGCGAGGATGCCGATGATGATCGTCAGAAACCAGCCTATGCCGACCATGTCCTACTCCCGTTGTACCCAGGCCGCCCGGGCGCCTCGCCCGACGCGACGAAGTATATGATGATTGTTTCGCAGCGCCGCGACGGCGGCCGCCCGCCGCAACGCGCCGCCCGCGTCGTCGTTCCCGTCGTCAGGCGATGATGCGTGCGATGATGACGACGATGATCGCGCCGATCGCCGCGACGACGATCTGGTCGATGATCGGGTTACCGAGGTTGAGCTTGATCCCGGTCAGCCGCACCAGGATGCCGCCGACGATCGATCCGAGCAGGCCCCAGAGGATGTAGCTGAAGATACCGCCGCCGCCGACGATGAAGCTCGCGAGCCACCCGGCGATCAGACCGATGATCACCCAGACGACGATATCCTTGACCTGGATCGACCCCATGCTGCCCTCCCGCGACTCCCGCGCTCGAAAACAATGGCACGACTCGGCCGAAAATTCACCTTCGTCGGCCTGTCCGGCCGCTTGCCTGCGCAATTCAGTCGAGCCCTTCCCGTTGCTGCGGTTCGCATGGAAGGCCGCGGCCAATATCGAGGGCCAGACGATCGAAGACTTCGCCTCAGCGGCCGACCGGCTCTAGCCGTTCGGCATTCTCGTCTTCTGAGGCGGGTCCCTCAGGTGTGGATCACCTTCCCATACGCGTCGAGCACGCTCTCGTGCATCGTCTCCGACAGCGTCGGGTGCGGGAAGACGGCGTGCATCAGCTCGGCCTCCGTCGTCTCGCAGTTCATCGCCACGACGAAGCCCTGGATGAGCTCGGTCACCTCGGCGCCGACCATGTGGGCGCCGATGAGTTCGCCGGTGTCGGCGTCGAAGATCGTCTTGACCAGGCCCTCCGGCTCGCCGAGGGCGATCGCCTTGCCGTTGCCGATGAAGGGGAAGCGGCCGACCTTGAGCTTGCGGCCCGTCTCCTTCGCCTTCGCCTCGGTGAGGCCGACCGAGGCGATCTGCGGCGTGCAGTAGGTGCAGCCGGGGATCTTCGCCTTCTCGAGCGGGTGCGGGTGCAGGCCCTTGATCGCCTCGATGCAAACGACGCCCTCGTGCTCGGCCTTGTGGGCGAGCATCGGCGGGCCAGCGACGTCGCCGATCGCATAGACACCCGGCACATTCGTCCGGCCGAGACCGTCGGTGACGATGCAACCGCGGTCGGTCTTGACGCCGAGCGCCTCGAGGCCGAGGCCCTCGATGTTGCCGACGACGCCGACGGCCGAGATGACCCGGTCGACCGTCATCGTCTGGGTCTTGCCGTCCTTCGTCTCGATCGTCGCGGTGACGTCGTTTACGCCCTTCTTCAGGCCCGTCACCTTCGCCTCGGTGAGGATCTTGATGCCCTGCTTCTCGAAGCGCTTGCGGGCGTGGGCGGCGATCTCGGCGTCCTCGACGGGGAGAATCTGCGGCAGCACCTCGACCACCGTCACCTCCGCGCCCATCGTCCGGTAGAACGACGCGAACTCGATGCCGATGGCGCCGGAGCCGACGACCAGCAGCGACTTCGGCATCGCGTCGGGCACCATCGCCTCGAAATAGGTCCACACCAACTTCTTGTCGGGTTCCAAGCCTGGCAGCACCCGCGGGCGGGCGCCGGTGGAGACGATCAGGTGCTTGCCCGTGTAGGTGCCGGCGCCGAGCGCCCCCTTCGGCGCGCCGTCGGCGGCCGCCACCGTCACCTTGCCGCCTCCGGCGAGCGTGGCCGAGCCCCAGATTACGTCGACCTTGTTCTTCTTCATCAGGAAGCCGACGCCGGAGTTGAGCTGCGCCGAGACCCCGCGCGAGCGCTTCACCACGGCGCCGATGTCGAAGCCGATGCCGCTCGCCGACAGCCCGTAGTCCTTGGCGTGCTGCATGTAGTGGTAGATCTCGGCCGAGCGCAGCAGCGCCTTGGTCGGGATGCAGCCCCAGTTGAGGCAGATGCCACCGAGGTGCTTGTTCTCGACGATCGCCGTCTTGAAGCCGAGCTGGGCGGCGCGGATCGCCGTGACGTAGCCGCCGGGACCGGCGCCGATGACGATGACGTCGTAGGAAGTGTCGGCCATGGCTCGGATCGTTTCCTTTTGAGCGATCGCACCGCTCTGCGGCAGCGCGTCACAAACCTATAGGTTGGCGGCGAAATCTCCAGCGGCGGAGCACGCGGGGCTGGTCTGCGCAGCCGGCGCGGCCGAGAGCGGACGGCACCGCCACGGCCGGGGGAAGGGGTTGTGCAAACGTTCGCACGCCATCATGAGTGCCGCGTCGTGCGGTGGCGGTCAAGGCTTGCGAGCGTTCCTGTGGGTTCGGGCCGCTGGCTTGGGCCTACTGTTCAAGGACAGCTGAGTGCGCCGACCCGGACCTCGAAATGCCGAGGCCCCGGCATCGGCTCGCCTTTCGGCGGCGCGTCGACGATCGAAACCTGCAGCGTGCAACTGCCAGCCTTCACCACATAGGCGTCAGGCCAGGTTGCCTCGATCACCTCGATCGGCCCCCTCGCCTCGAGCTTTGCCGCGACCCCCTGATCGCCGGCGATCGCCTGCATCTCGGTCACGCGCTGCCAATAGGGCGAGAGGGCGGCGTGGGCGGGCGTGAGGGTCGACAGGGGAAGCAGGACAGCCGCGTTCAGGAGACAGAACGATCGTGACATCACCGTTGCCCTCCGGGATCAGCGCCGCCCACTCATACCAGCATCGCCATCGGCTTCTCGAACAGGCCCTTGAACGCCGCCAAGAGCTCCGCTCCGAGGGCGCCGTCCACCGCGCGGTGGTCGGTCGACAGCGTCGCCGACATCACGGTGCCGATGACAATCTGGTCGCCCTTCACCACCGGCCGCTTCTCGCCGGCGCCGACGGCGAGGATGGTCGCATGCGGCGGGTTGATCACCGCGGCGAAGTCCTTCACCCCGAACATGCCGAGGTTCGACACCGCCGTGGAGCCGCCTTGATACTCCTCCGGCTTCAGCTTGCGGGCGCGGGCCCGGGCGGCGAAGTCCTTCATCTCGTTGGCGATGGTCGACAGCGTCTTGACGTCCGCGTCGCGCACCACCGGCGTGATCAGGCCGCCGGGGATCGAGACGGCGACGCCGACGTCGGCCACCTTGTGCTTCAGCATGCCGCCGTCGGTCCACGACACGTTGGCGTCCGGCACGCGCTTCAGCGCCAGCGCCAACGCCTTGATGACGAAGTCGTTGACCGAAACCTTGTAGGCCGGCTTGCCGTCCACCTCGGGGGCCGCCGCATTGACCTCCTCGCGCAGCTTCAGAAGCGCGTCGAGCGAGACGTCGACCGTCAGGTAGAAGTGCGGGATCGTCAGCTTCGATTCCATCAGCCGGCGCGCGATCACCTTGCGCATGGAATCGTGCGGCACGACGTCGAAGCTGCCCGGCTTGAACAGCTTCATCACCGCCTCGTCGGACGGCCCCGTCGGCAGCGCCACTGGTGCTGCGGCGGGGGCCGCAGCCGGTGCGGAGGCGGCCGTCGCGGAGACCTGCGGCGCGGAGACTTGCGGCGCCGCCTTGGCGCCCCCCGAGGCGACCGCCGCCTCGATGTCGCTCTTCACCACGCGGCCGTGCGGACCGGAACCCGCGACGGCCGACAGCGCAATGCCGGCATCCTTGGCGAGCCGGCGGGCGAGCGGCGAGGCGAACACGCGGTCGCCGTCGTGCCCGTTCGACGCGGCGGAGCCCGTGGCCGCCCCCCCTCCGATCGCGCTCCTCGCGGCCACCTCCCCCGCGAGGGGGGAGGGTTTGCCTGTAACATCCGTTGAAGATTCAGCTGACCCCGCACCTTGCTGGGCACCGATAGGGGACGAACCCTCAC
>CAMDHY010000050.1 GCA_945898215.1 Pseudoxanthobacter soli DSM 19599
CCCTCTGGGTGACGCGGGGAGGGGCGGGCGCATGACGGTGGTCCTCCTCGGCGGCGCCGGCTTCATCGGCCTCGCCGTCGCGGACGCGCTGGTGGCGGCCGGCGCGCGGCCGCTCGTCGTCGACGGCGCCCGCCGGCTCGCCCGCGCCGCGCCGCGGCTCGACGCGACCGTCGGCGTCGTCGCCACCCGCGTGGTCGAGCCGGGCGACACCGCCGCGCTCGCCAGCGCGCTCAAAGGTGCCGAGGCGGTCATCCACCTCGCCTGGACGAGCGTGCCGGCCTCCTCGATGGCGGCGATCGCCGAGGACGCCCGCGACAACGTCGTCGCCACCGTCGAGGTGCTGCAGGCCTCGGTGGAGGCCGGCGTCGGTCGATTCGTCTTCGTCTCCAGCGGCGGCGCCGTCTATGGCCGCGCCGCCCGCCTGCCGGCGCGCGAGGACGACCCGACCGAGCCGATCAGCGCCTACGGCGTCGGCAAGCTCGCTGTCGAAAAATACGTGGCGCTGTTCTCCTCGGCCCACGGCCTGCCGGGGGTGACGCTCAGGCTGTCGAACCCGTTCGGCCCGTACCAGCTCGCCGGCACGCCGGTCGGCGTCGTCGCCCGCATGGTGCAGAAGCTCGCGGCCGGCGAGCCGATCGAGATCTTCGGCGACGGCTCGACGGTGCGCGACTATCTCGAGATCGGCGATGCCGCGCGGGCCCTGGCGCTCGCCGCCGATCCCGGCCTGCTGCCGCCGGGGCTCTACAATGTCGGCAGTGGCGAGGGCACCAGCCTCGCCGAGGTGGCGGCCACCGTCGGGGCGGTCGCCGGCCGGCCCCTGCGGCTCGTCCACCGGCCGGCGCGCGGCTTCGACGTGCCGGCGATCGTCCTCGACACCGAGCGCCTGCGCGCCGCCTCCGGCTGGCGGCCGGAGGTGTCGTTCGCGGACGGCGTCGAGCGGCTCTGGCGGGCGGCGGCCGGCTGAGGCCGCTGAAGCCCGGGAACCGGCGCTGCGGGCCGTGGCTGCGCCGCCGCTCCGGCCGCCGTCCAGCGGCCGTCCGCGTTGACTTGCACCCCCCCATCCCCTAAACGTCCGGCCGTCGGCCTGCGCTCGGACAGCGCGCGGGCCGGAGAGGTTCGGCGCTCCGCGGCGGCTCCACGGCTCCCGGCGGCGCCTTTCATCGTTTCAATCGGGCTCCGAGCGGGCCTTACGGCACGCCGCCCGGGAGCGGAAGAGATTCATGACCAAGCGCACCTATCAGCCGAGCAAGCTCGTCCGCAAGCGCCGCCACGGCTTCCGGGCCCGCATGGCCACCAAGAACGGCCGGCTGGTGCTGAACCGCCGCCGTGCCAAGGGCCGCGCGCGCCTGTCGGCCTGACCGCACCGGCCCCCGCCGGCGGTCGATGTCCGATGACGGGCGAGGTGACGGCGGGCGGGGTGGGCGAGCGGACCGGTGACGGCCCGGCACAGCGCCTCGCGCGGCTGAAAAGGCGCGCCGAATTTCTCGCCGCCGCCGGCGGTGCCCGCACCGGCGGCCGCGGCGTGATGCTGCAGGCCCGCGCGCGCGGCGACGGTGCGCCGCCCCGCGTCGGCTTCACGGTGACGAAGAAGGTCGGCAACGCGGTCGAACGCAACCGCATCCGCCGCCGCCTCCGGGCCGCCGTCGAGCGGTGTGCGGCGGCCGCCACGCCGGGCTGCGACTACGTGCTTGTGGCGCGGCGCCCGGCGATCACTATGTCTTTCGAGGCCCTGGTTGCCGAACTCGCGGCCGGCTTCGACCGGCTCGCCCGGCCACGGGGCGAAGTGCCGTCTCCGCGCCGACGCTCCGGTGGCGGGCGTGCGACCCCCGATCCGACCCGCGAGACGACGTCATGATGGAAAACAAGAACATGCTGCTCGCGATCGCGCTGTCGATCGCGGTGCTGCTGGGCTGGCAGTATTTCTACGTGGCGCCCGAGATGGAGCGGCAGCGCGCGCAGGTCGCCCAGCAGCAGGCGCAGCAGCAGGCGGCAGCGCCGACGGCCACGACCGGCGCCGACGGCGTGCCGCCGGTGCCCGGCGCCCCGGCCGTTCCCGGCGCGCCCGCGGTCCCCGGTGCCGCGCCAGCGGCCGGCGCGGTCCCCGGTGCCCCCGCCAACCGTGCCGCCGTTCTGGCCGCGACGCCGCGCGTATCGATCGACACGCCCTCGATCTCCGGCTCGATCAACCTCCGCGGCGCCCGCCTCGACGACGTCAGGCTGAAGAAGTACCGCGAGACCGTCGATCCGCAGAGCCCGACGATCGTGCTGTTCTCGCCGGCGGGCGCGGCCGATGCGTATTATTCCGACTTCGGCATGGTCGCCGATGCCGGTGCCAACATTCCGCTGCCGGCCGCCGACACCGAGTGGACGGTGGAGAGCGGCTCGACGCTGACGGCCTCGACCCCGGTGACGCTCGCCTGGGACAACGGCGCCGGCCTCGTCTTCCGTCGCACCTTCGCGGTCGACCAGGACTACATGTTCACCGTCTCGCAGTCGGTCGAGAACCGCGGCGAGGCGCCGGTGACGCTCTATGGCTACGGCCGCATCGTCCGCGACGGCGTCCCCGTCACCTCGGGCTTCTTCGTGCTGCACGAAGGGCCGATCGGCGTCTTCGGCGACGCCGGCGTGACGGAGCTCTCGTACTCGAACGTGCAGGACGACGGCACGCTCAAGCAGCCGACCGTCACGTCCGGCTGGCTTGGCTTCACCGACAAGTATTGGGCGGCGACGCTCATCCCGGAGGGCGACCGCACCTTCAACCCCGCTTTCCGCCACGATGTGCCGACGGCCGGCGGCGACCGTTTCCAGGCCGACTATCTGACCGATGGCCTCGCCGTCGCCCCGGGCGCCACCGCCAGCCTCGATACCCGCGTGTTCGCCGGCGCCAAGGAGGTGTCGATCGTCGACGGATACCAGGAGAGCCTCGACATCCACAATTTCGAGCTCCTGATCGACTGGGGATGGTTCTATTTCATCACCAAGCCGATGTTCTTCCTGATCGACTTCTTCTTCAGGCTGGTCGGCAACTTCGGCGTGGCGATCCTGCTCGCGACCGTGCTGATCAAGCTCTTCTTCTTCCCGCTCGCCAACAAGTCCTACGTCTCGATGAGCCGGATGAAGCTCGTGCAGCCGCAGATGCTGGAGATCCGCGAGCGCTTCAAGGACGACAAGGTCAAGCAGCAGCAGGCCTTGATGCAGCTCTACAAGGACCAGAAGATCAACCCGCTGTCGGGCTGCCTGCCGATCGTCGTGCAGATCCCGGTGTTTTTCGCCCTCTACAAGGTGCTGTTCGTCACCATCGAGATGCGGCACGCGCCGTTCTTCGGCTGGATCCATGATCTCGCGGCGCCCGATCCGACGACGATCTTCAACCTGTTCGGGCTGATCCCGTGGGAGCCGCCGCATCTCCTGATGCTCGGCGTCTGGCCGATCATCATGGGCATCACCATGTTCCTGCAGATGAAGCTCAACCCGACGCCGCCGGACCCGGCGCAGGCGATGATCTTCAACTGGATGCCGGTGATCTTCACCTTCATGCTGGCGTCGTTCCCGGCCGGTCTCGTCATCTACTGGGCCTGGAACAACACGCTGTCGGTGCTGCAGCAGTCATTCATCATGAAGCGGCAGGGCGTGAAGATCGAGCTGTGGGACAACCTCGTCGCGCTGTTCAAGAAGAAGCCGAAGCCCACAACGACGCCCACGACGCCCACCAAGTGAGGCGGACGACATGAGCCGTCCGCCGGACGAAGTGCAATTGCCGCCCGACGCCGCGCCGCCCAGCGCCGAGGCGCTCGAGGCGGGACGGATCCTGTTCGCCCGGCCGTGGCGTTTCGTGATGGGTGCGCCGTCACTGAAGTTCCTGCCGCCGCTGGAAGGGCCGGAGATCGCGTTCGCCGGCCGCTCCAACGTCGGCAAGTCGAGCCTGATCAACGCCCTCGTCGGCCAGAAGGACCTCGCCCGCACCTCCAACACGCCGGGGCGGACGCAGGAGCTCAACTTCTTCCGCCCGGAGGACGTCGAGGCCGACCTGACCCTCGTCGACATGCCGGGCTACGGTTACGCCGCGGCGCCGAAGGACCGGGTCGACGCCTGGACGCGCTTCGTCTTCGGCTACCTGCGCGGCCGCCAGACCCTGAAGCGCGTCTATCTCCTCATCGACGCCCGTCACGGGGTGAAGGAGAACGACGGCGAGGTGCTGTCGATGCTCGACCGCGCGGCGGTGTCCTACCAGATCGTGCTGACCAAGGCCGACAAGCCCAAGAAGGGCGGCCTCGAGGCCGCCGTCGCCGCCACGGCGGCCGCCGTGGCGCGCCGGCCGGCGGCCTATCCCGGCATCATCGCCACCTCGAGCGAGACCGGCCTCGGCCTCGACCTCCTGCGCGCCGCGATCGCGACGACGGCGTCGGAGTAGGGGGCGGGCGCGCCCACGGGGAGCGCTCCGAGAACGGCCTTCCCCTCATACCGACCATACGGTATGTTTTCCGCATGTCCCGCCCCACCAAGCTCCACCCCGACCGCGGCGATGCCCGCACCCGGCTGCTGACGGCGGCCGTCGACCTCATCCGCGCCAGGGGCTTCGCCGCCACCTCGGTCGACGACCTCTGTCGCGCCGCCGGGGTGACGAAGGGCGCCTTCTTTCACCACTTCGCCAGCAAGGAGGCGCTCGGGGTCGCCGCGGCCTGGCATTGGGCGGAGACGACGACGGCCTTCTTCGCGGCGGCGCCCTATCACGCACCGCCCGATCCGCTCCACCGCGTGCTCGCCTACGTCGCCTTCCGCAGGGCGATCGTCTCCGACGACATCACCGAATCGAGCTGCCTCGTCGGGACGATGGTGCAGGAGGTGCACGCGAGCGCGCCGGCAATCCGGGACGCCTGCGCCGCCAGCATCTTCGGTCACGCGGCGACGCTCGAGGCCGACATCGGCGCGGCGATGGATGATCGCGGCATCGTCGCCGACTGGACCGCGGCGAGCCTCGCCCGCCAGACGCAGGCGGTGGTGCAGGGCGCGCTGGTGCTCGCCAAGGCCGGCGACGACCCGGCGCTCGCTCGCGACAGCCTCGATCATCTCGACCGCTATATCCGCCTGCTCTTCAGCGTGGCGGCACCCGTGCCGGGCGGGGCAGGTGAGAGCGGCGTCCGACCCGAGGCGCTCGCGACCGGGTTGCCGGCATGACCGCCGGCGCCCCGGACAACGCCTCGACGCCGCTCGCCTGTCGCTGCGGCACCGTTCGTCTCGCCGTCCGGGGATCGCCGATCATCGCCGCCGAATGCCACTGCACGAGCTGCCGGGCGGCGGCCGGGCGGCTCGCCGCGCTTCCCGGCGCAGCGGACGTGCGCGCGGCGAACGGCGGCGTCCGTTACGTGCTCTGGCGCAAGGACCGCGTCCGCTTCCTCGCCGGCGCGGAGCGGCTGCAGGAATTCCGCCTGACGCCGGCGTCGAAGACCCGCCGCGTCGTCGCCGGCTGCTGCGGGACGCCCGTCTTTACCGAGTTCGAGCGCGGCCACTGGCTGAGCCTGTTTTCCTCGCTCTGGCCACGCGAGACGCGGCCCGCGCCGGAGCTGCGGACGATGACGAGCGACCTGGCGCCCGGCACCGCTTTGCCGGACGACATGCCGAACTGCCGCCACCAGTCCGTCGGCTTCTTCGCGAAACTGCTCAGCGCCTGGGTGGCGATGGGCTTTCGGGTCCCCAAGGTGACCGTCGCCGGAGGAACGCTCGATGCCTGAGAGCGGCGAGAGGATCGCCATCGAGAACGTCGTCTCGCCCGGCCGGACCTATCGCGTCGACCGCGCGAAGTACGAGGCGATGCGCGCGGCACTCCTTGCCGTGCTGCCGGCCGAGCCACCTGGCCTGACGCCGGCCGAGGCGCAGCGGGCGCTCGTGCCGCTGTTGCCGGCCGATCTCTTCCCCGGCGGCGCCAAGGCCGGCTGGTGGATGAAGGCGGCGCAGCTCGATCTCGAGGCGAAGGGCGTCATCGCCCGCGCGCCGAAGCCGCCGGTGCGGCTGTACCGGGTCGCCGCAGGCTGAAGCGCAGCGCCGACCGGCTTCCCCGGCCGCGCCGCGCCAGGCTCTTCCACACGAAGCCGCTCTTCGATGCAAGGCGCTTCTGTCTCGGGAAGTCCTTCTGTCCGTCGCACGGAGCGGCTATGAGAGCCGCGACACGGGCGAGGCGAAGGAGATCGTCATGGCGGCACAGACGGATGGGAACGGCGACGACGCGGTGTCGCGGGCCCGGATCATCGCTGAATCGCTGCCCTACATGCTGCGCTACGACGAGGAGACCGTCGTCGTGAAGTACGGCGGCCACGCCATGGGCGACGCCGCCCTCGGCCGTGCCTTCGCCGAGGACGTGACGCTGCTCAAGCTCGCCGGCATCAATCCGGTGGTGGTGCACGGCGGCGGGCCGCAGATCGGCGCCATGCTCGAGCGGCTGGGCATCAAGAGCGAGTTCCGCGGCGGCCTGCGCGTCACCGACAAGGCGACGGTGGACATCGTCGAGATGGTCCTCGCCGGCTCCATCAACAAGGAGATCGTCGCCTCGATCAACGCCGTCGGCGGCCGCGCGGTGGGCCTCTGCGGCAAGGACGGGCGGATGGTGACGGCGCGCAAGCTGACGCGCACCACCATCGATCCCGATTCCAACATCGAGAAGATCCTCGACCTCGGCTTCGTCGGCGAGCCCGCCACCGTCCGCCGCGAGGTGCTCGACGTTTTGGCGAAGAGCGAGATCATCCCGGTGCTGGCCCCCGTCGCCCCCGGCGAGGACGGCGAGACCTACAACGTCAACGCCGACACCTTCGCCGGTGCCGTCGCGGGCGCCCTCAACGCCAAGCGACTCCTGTTCCTCACCGACGTCGCCGGCGTTCTCGACAAGTCGAAGACCCTCATCAAGGAACTCACCGTCGTCGAGGCGCGCCGGCTGATCGCTGACGGCACGGTGTCGGGCGGCATGATCCCGAAGGTCGAGACCTGCATCGAGGCGATCGAGCGTGGCGTCGAGGGCGTCGTCATCCTCGACGGCAAGGTGCCGCACGCCGTGCTGCTCGAGCTCTTCACCGAGGGCGGCGCCGGCACGCTGATCACACCGTGACGGTGGTCGTCGCCGGCAAGGGCGAGCTCGCTCGCTTCGCCTCGGTCGATACCTGGGTCTTCGACCTCGACAACACGCTCTATCCGGCCTCGACGGCGCTCTTCCCGCAGATCGAGGTGAAGATGCGCACCTTCGTCGCCCGCCTGCTCGATCTCGACGAGGCGGACGCGCGGGCGCTCCAGAAACAATACTACCGCCGCTACGGCACGACGCTGCGCGGGCTGATGACCGAGCATGGCGTCGCGCCGCTGGACTTCCTCGCCTTCGTGCACGACATCGACCACAGCGCGCTCGTGCCCGACCACCGCCTCGCCGAGGCGCTCGCCCGCCTGCCTGGCAAGCGCTACATCATGACGAGCGGCTCGCGCACCCATGCGAGCGCGGTGGCGAGCCGTCTTGCCATCGAGCACCACTTCGACGACGTCTTCGACATCATCGCCGCCGACTACATTCCGAAGCCGGCGGCCGAGACCTATGACCGCTTCTGGAAGGAGACCGGCATCCGGCCGGAGCGGGCGGCGATGTTCGAGGACCTCGCCCGCAACCTCGAGACGCCCCACGCCTTCGGCATGCGCACCGTGCTCGTCGTGCCGCCGGACGCGGACGGCAGCGAGGACCCGGAGCTTCCGGACTGGGAGCGCGAGGGCCGCACGGCCGCCTACATCGACCACATCACCGACGACCTTGCGGGCTTCCTCGAGCGCGTGCTCGAGGTGATCGGCGCACCGGCACCGGCCTCCGACGCCACGGCGCGTTGACAGCCGTCCACCCGCCGATATGGTCCGCCGGCCCGCCGCGCGTGCGGGCTGCGCGGCCGTTCCGGCCCGCCGACACGGATGCCGCCCGCAAGGGCCCTTAGGAAATGCCCTCAGGAAACCGCCCGATGACCGACCTCGCCACGCTCGCCGCCGCCGTCGACGCCGCCTTCGAGGACCGAGCCAATGTCGGCCCGCAGACGACGGGCCTGGTGCGCGAGGCGGTCGAGATGACCCTCGCGCTGCTGGACGCCGGCGAGATCCGCGTCGCCGAGTCGGACGGCGACGGCTGGATGGTCAACCAGTGGGCGAAGAAGGCGGTGCTGCTGTCCTTCCGCCTCGCCCCGATGGAGGCGATCTCCGGCGGCCCCGGCGGCGCGCCGTGGTGGGACAAGGTGCCCTCGAAGTTCCTCGGCTGGGGCCAGGCAGAGTTCGAGGCGGCGGCCTTCCGCGCCGTGCCCGGCGCCATCGTCCGCCGCTCCGCCTACATCGCGCCGGGCGTCGTACTGATGCCGTGCTTCGTCAACCTCGGCGCCCGCGTCGGCGAGGGCACGATGATCGACACCTGGTCGACCGTCGGCTCGTGCGCGCAGGTCGGCCGCAACTGCCACATCTCCGGTGGCGTCGGCCTCGGCGGCGTGCTCGAGCCGCTGCAGGCCGGCCCCGTCATCATCGAGGACGACTGCTTTGTCGGCGCCCGCTCCGAGGTCGTCGAGGGCGTCGTCGTCGGCCGCGGCTCGGTCTTGTCGATGGGCGTCTTCATCTCCGCCTCGACGAAGATCGTCGACCGCGAGACGGGCGAGGTGTTCATGGGCAAGGTGCCGCCCTATTCGGTGGTGGTGCCCGGCGCGATGCCCGGCAAGCCGCTGCCGGACGGCTCGCCCGGCCCGTCGCTGTCGTGCGCCGTCATCGTCAAGCGCGTCGACGAGCGCACGCGCGCCAAGACCTCGATCAACGAGCTTCTGCGCGACTGATGCGCCCGTCCCATTGGCAAGGTGCGCTGAGGCGCCTAGCTGAGGGACCTGAACCCGACGAACCCGGAACCAGCCCCGATGGCGCCGCCGAGCCCGACCGCCCCCCGTGCCGCCACCGTCCCGTGGGCGCTGTTCGGCCTCGACGGCCGTATCGGCCGGCAGGCCTACTGGCTGTCCTTCCTGCTCACCATCGCCCTGATGAGCCTCGCCTTCACGCCCTACCGGGCCGGCCTGCCGCAGGAGCCAGATCTCTACTTCCTGCTGCTCGCCGGCATCGGGCTGTGGATGGAGGTGGCGCTCGTCATGAAGCGGTTGCACGATCGCGGCCTGTCCGGCCTGTTCGCGCTGCTGCTGCTCATCCCGCTCGTCAACATCGGTGTCGTGATCTTCGTCGGGCTGATGCCGGGCGATCCCGGGCCGAACCGCTTCGGGCCGCACACCGACGGCCGCGGCGGCTTCGGGTGAGGTGGCGGCGATGAGCGCGCCCGCCGCGGTCCCCGGCGTCGTCGAGATCGCCCAGGCCCTCCTGCGCGTGCCGAGCCTGACGCCGGCCGGCCCGGACGCCTTCGATCTCGTCGAGAGCTGGCTCACGGCCGCCGGCTTCACCGTCCGCCGACGCGTCTTCTCCGAGCCGGGCACCGCCGACGCCATCAATCTCTGGGCCGAGATCGGCGGGGGCCGGCCGCACCTCGCCTTCAACGGCCACCTCGACGTTGTCCCGCCCGGGCCGGAGGCGCGCTGGCGGCACGGGCCGTTTTCCGGCGACCTCGCGGACGGCGAGCTCTGGGGCCGCGGCGCCGTCGACATGAAGGGTGGCGTCGCCGCCTTCCTCGCCGCAGCGCTCGCCCACGCCGCCGCGCCTGGGGGCGCGAAGGGCCACCTGTCGATCCTGCTCACCGGTGACGAGGAGGGGCCGGCCGTCAACGGCACCCGCAAGATCGTCGACTGGTGTGCCGCCGAGGGCGCCGTCTTCGACGCGGCGATCGTCGGCGAGCCAACCTCGGTTGCCCGCCTCGGCGACACCGTCAAGATCGGCCGGCGCGGCTCGCTGTCGGGCACCGTCACCGTCGCCGGCATGCAGGGGCACGCCGCCTATCCCGAGCGCGCCGCCAACCCGGTGCCGCCGCTGCTCGCCATCGCCGCCGCCCTCCTCGACCCGCCACTCGACGCCGGCACCGCCCACTTCGCGCCCTCGAACCTTGAGATCGTTTCGGTCGACGTCGGCAACCCCTCGTGGAACGTCATCCCCGGCGAGGCGCGGCTGCGCTTCAACGTCCGTTACAACGACACTTTCCGCCGCGACACGCTGCCGGACGAGATCGCCCGCCGCCTCGCCGCCGTGGCGCTGCCGGCAGGCGTCACGGCCGCCCTGTCGATCGAGCCCGGCTACGGCGACGTCTTTCTCACCGAGCCCGGCCCGTTCGTCGACGGCCTCGCGGCCGCGATCGCCGAGGTGACGGGCCTGACGCCGGCGCTCGGCACCGGCGGCGGCACCTCGGACGCGCGCTTCCTCAAGGACCTCTGCCCGGTGGTCGAGTTCGGCCTCGTCGGCACTACCATGCACCAGCTCGACGAGCGCGTGCCGGTGGCCGAGCTCAAGGCGCTCGCCGCCATCTACGGCCGCTTCCTGGCGCGCTTCTTCGGCGAACCCGACGGGGCGGACGCGCGGTGACGACGGCCGATTTCCGCATCGGCATCGAGGCGGCGGTGGCGCTGCTGCTCGGCAAGCCGGGCGCGCTCGGCCGTTTCGACGTCTCGCTCGAGGGCTTCTGGCGGTCGTTCGCGGCGATCGTGCTGGTGCTGCCGAGCTTCGCCATCTCGCTCCTCGGTCTCTGGCGCGGCCAGATGGAACGGCTGCCGCCGGATGTGGTGGACGTGCCGTGGCTCGGCTTCGTCGCCGAGAAGCTCGTCTCCCTCGGTCTCGCCTGGGTGGCGCTGCCCTTCGTGCTGGCGCTCATCGCCCGCCGCCTCGGCCTGACCGGCCGCTACGTGCCCTTCATCGTCGCCCGCAACTGGGCCGAGCCGGTGGTGTCGGCGCTCTATGCCGTGCCGGCCCTGTTCTTCGCCGCCGGCGTCATAGACGCCGAGATCGCCGCGGTCCTGAGCCTGCCCGTCCTCGTCGTCGCCCTGCACTTCCTCTACCGCATCGCCCGGCAGGCGCTCGGCGCGCCGATCAGCGTCGCGATCGGCATCGTCGTGCTCGACCTCCTTCTCGGGCTCCTGGTCAGCGAGACGGTGAGCCGCCTCTGGCCGGCTTGACCCGCGGACCGGCCTCGGCCGGCTTGACCCGGCGACCGGCGGTGGCCGGCTTGACCCGGAAGACCGTTCGCGCCATCCCTCCGGCCCGCTTTCGTCCCGCTTCCCTCCGACCTTCCCGTCGTCCTTCTCCGAGGAGCCACGCATGGAGCCCACCGATTCCGGTCCCGGCGGTTTCGCCGCCGGCCAGCTGAAGTCCTTCGTCGAGCGCATCGAGCGCCTCGAGGAGGAGAAGAAGACGATCTCCGACGACATCAAGGACGTCTACGGCGAGGCGAAGGCGAACGGCTTCGACGTCAAGATCCTCCGGCAGGTGATCCGGCTCCGCAAGCAGGACGCCGACGAGCGCTCGGAGCAGGAGACGCTGCTCGACCTCTACATGGCCGCCCTCGGCATGCTGCCCGGTTCGAACGCGTGAGGTCGGCGGTGGCAGGCTGTCAGGCCGTCGCCACCGCCACCCGCGTTGACCGCTGCCGTCCCCTCCGCCACCCTGCCGACGGGTAGGGGCGCGCGATGGGACGGGACGGCGAGAACGGACGGGATCGGCCGCGCCTGGGCGGGGCTTCCGGCCTTGCGGCCGGCCTCCTGGCGGGCGCGGGCCTCCTCGCGGGCACCGTCGCCGCTTCGGCCGGCGACCTGCCGGCGGAACCCTCCGCCATCACCTACGTGCGCGCCTGTACCGCCTTCGGCGACGGCTACCTCGTCGTTCCCGGTACCGGCACCTGCTTCCAGATCAACGGCTACACCGTCGCCGAATGGCACGTCTTCGGCGGTGACAGGGCGTCCCGCCAGCCGGGCTTCTACGGCGACCAGAAAGCCAACGTCGGCTACATCAAGGCCAATCTCGCCTGGAACGCCGCGACCAACACCGAGATCGGCCTCGTCCGCACCTACGCCAAGCTCGAGCTCGTCGACACGGCGACCTTCGGCGGCCTCGTCTATAACCTGAAGGCCGCCTACGTCGAAGTCGGCGGGCTGACCTTCGGCCGGCTGCAGTCGATGTTCGACTTCATCACCGGCACCACCTACGCCGACATCTACGAGCCCGCCTGGTCCGACAACCAGAACACCGTCCTCGCCTACACCGGGACGCTCGGAGAGGGCCTGACGGCGACGGTCTCGATCGAGGACGCCGTCACCCGCCGCGTCGGCATCATCGGCGTCAGCGGCGGCGACAGGGGCTATGCCGAGGGCGTCCGCATGCCCGACATCGTCGGGGCGCTCGCCTTCGAGCAGGGCACCACCCAGGCGAAGCTGATGGCGGTGCTGCACGAGGTCCGCGCCGCCCGTCGCGCCGCGGATGCCGAAATGGGCTGGACCTTGGCCGCCGGCGCGATCTTCGACGTGCCGTTCACCGGCAAGGGCGACCAGGCGATGCTGCAGGCCTCGATCGGCCAGGGGGCGCTCAACTACAACGCCACCAACCCGATCGGCCCCGGGCGCGGCTTCGTCGGCGCCGACGCCCGCGTCGCCGGCCGGCGGCTGGTGCTCGCCGACGTCTGGGCGATCGGCGCGGTGTTCGACCATTACTGGACGGACGAGTGGGTGACGGAGCTGAACGGCTCCTTCCTCGACGTCGACCAGGCCGGCCGGGCCTACGACTTCACCAACATCGACGCCCAGCTCAACCTGTCGTTCGCCCCCGTCGACGGCCTGAAGTTCACCAGCGAGGCCGAGTACAAGGTGATCGACCGCGCGAAGGGCAAGGACGGCGAGGCCTTCGTGATGATGTTCGTCGTCGAGCGCGGCTTCTGACGGCGCGCGGGTCCGCGTCGGCGCGCGTTGACCCTCTCCGCCCGGCCCGCCACTCTCAGGAACTCGCGGGGGATTCGGATGCGGGTCGTGGGGCATGCGACGGGGGGCAGACCAGTGGGGTGGAGCGCGGCCGCGCTCCTCGCCGGTGCACTGTTGCTTCCCGTTCTGGCCCGTGCCGGCGACCTGCCCGCCGAGCCGGCGCCGATCACCTACGTGCGCGCCTGCAACGCCTTCGGCGAGGGTTTCCTCGTCGTCCCCGGCACAGACACCTGCTTCGAACTGAACGGCTACATCGTCGCCGAGTGGCACGTCTTCGGCAGCGACAAGGCCTCCCGCCAGCCCGGCTGGTACGGCAATGAGGACGCCAACGTCGGCTACGCCCGCTACGACTTCTTTTCGAACTCCGCCACCAACACCGAGTACGGCCTGCTGCGCACCTACGCCAAGGTCGAGCTCGTCGACACCCCGCCAGACGGCCTCGTCGGCACCTTGAAGTGGGCCTACATCGAGTTCGGCGGCCTCACATTCGGCCGCAAGCAGTCGATGTTCGACTTCTTCACCGGCAACACCTACGAGGACTACTTCGAGCCGGCGTGGTCCGACACCCAGAACACGGTGGCCGCCTACACCGCCCGCCTCGGCGGCGGCCTCGCGGCGACGCTGTCGATCGAGGACAATCTCGGCCGCCGCGACGGCATCATCGGCGGCGGTCCGGACGGCGGCTATGGCGGCGCCCGCTTCCCCGACCTCGTCGGCGTCCTCTCCGCCGAGGGAGCCTGGGGCACCGCGCAGGTGATGGCGGCTTTGCACGAGGTGCGCGCCCGCCAGGCGGCGGCGGGGTCGCAGGCGGGCTGGGCGCTCGCCGCCGGCACGACGCTGAACGTGCCCTTCACCGGCAAGGGCGACCAGTTCACCCTGCAGGCCTCGATCGGCCAGGGGGCGCTCAGCTACAACGCGACGAACCCGATCGGCCCCGGCCGTGGTTTCGCTGGCGCCGACGCGCGCGTGCTCGGCGGCGACCGCCTCGTGCTCGCCGACATCTGGGCGGTCGGCGCCGAGTTCGACCACAACTGGACCGACAAGTGGGTCACCGAGCTCAACGGCTCATGGCTCGACGTCGACCAGGCCGGCCGCCGCTTCGACTTCCGCAACATCGACGCCCAGCTCAACCTCTCCTTCGCCCCTGTCGACGACATCAAGTTCACCGCCGAGGGCGAGTACAAGTACATCGACCGCACGAAGGGCCAAGACGGCAACGCCTTCGTCATGATGTTCATCCTGGAACGGGATTTTTGAGAGGCGGGCGAAGCCGAAGCGGGGCCGCCGCACCTGTTGCATCCGCCCCGCTTGCGGCCAACCCCCTTCGTCGTCTAACGTCCCGCTCGTCTCACGGGGTGCCCGTTCCCACGGGCTGAGAGGCGGCTTTCAGCCGTAAACCCGTCGAACCTGATCCGGGTCGTGCCGGCGGAGGGATCGAGATGACGGCGTCAGCGCCTTCAATCGAATGCTACCCCCTTGCTCGTTCTCAGTCCGACGGCGCCTCGCGGCGCCGATGGATGGCCGCGTCCCGGTTTCCCGCCCCTCGCGCACCGGATGCCGTCCGATGACCCAGCCCGACAGCCCCCGCCCGCATTACGCCCGCCGCTCGGTCGTGACCGCCGTCACCGCCGCCCTCGCCCTCGGTGCCCTCGCGGCCGGCCCAGCGGCGGCGCAGGACAAGCCCGTCCTCACCGTCTACACCTATGATGGCTTCCCCTCGAAATACGGCCCCGGCGGCACCATCAAGGAGCGCTTCGAGGCGGAGTGCGGCTGCACGCTGGAGTGGGTGACGGCCGATGACGGCGGCACCTTGCTCGCCCGCCTCAAGCTCGAGGGCGACGCCACCCAGGCCGACGTCGTGCTCGGCCTCGACACCAACCTGATGGGCGAGGCCGAGGCGAGCGGCCTGTTCGCCGCGCACGGCATCACGCCGACCGGGCTCACCATCCCCGTCGAGTGGACGAGCGAGACCTTCCTGCCCTTCGACTGGGGCTGGTTCGCCTTCGTCTACAACGACAAGAAGCTCACCAACCCGCCGAAGAGCCTCGCCGAGCTCGTCGACGGCGAGGGCGGGCCGACCCTCCTCATCCAGGACCCGCGCACCTCCACCCCCGGCCTCGGGCTGCTTCTCTGGCTGCAGGAGGTCTATGGCGACAAGTCCGGTGAGGCGTGGGCGAAGCTGAAGCCGAAGATCGTCACGGTGACGAAGGGCTGGTCGGAGGCCTACGGCATGTTCATCGAGGGCGAGGCCGACATGGTGCTGAGCTACCAGAGCTCGCCCGCCTACCACGTCATCGCCGAGAGCCAGGAAGGCTTCCACGCTGCGATCTTTCCCGAGGGCCACTACGTGCAGATCGAGGTCGCCGGCATCACCAAGGCGTCCGACAACCCCGAACTCGCCAAGAAATTCATGGCCTTCATGATCTCCGACGGCTTCCAGTCGGCGATCCCGACCGGCAACTGGATGTATCCGGCCGCCCTGCCCGAAAGCGAGCTGCCGCCGGCCTTCGCGGCGCTGCCGAAGCCGGCGAAGAGCTTCCTGCTCGACCCGAAGGTGGTGCAGGAGAACCGCCGCGCCTGGATCGACGCGTGGCTCGCCGCCTACGGCGGCTGATCCGAACGTGGCAGCCTTGCGCCTCGCGCCGTCGGCGCTCGCCGGCGGTGCGGCGCTCGTCCTCGTCGGCGGCGTCGTCACGATCGCCGCGGTCGGCCTCGTCTCGGCCGCCGGCAGCCTGCCGGCGGTGCCGTGGGCCTATGTGCGTGGCATTCTCGCCTTCACCGTGCTGCAGGCGAGCCTGTCGACGGCGATCTCGCTGGTGCTCGGCGCCAGCCTCGCGCTGGCGCTCGCCCGCCGGCCGGCCTTCCCCGGCCGCGGCGCCGTGCTGGCGTTGCTCGACCTCGCCTTCGTGCTGCCGCCGGTGGTGGTGATCTTCGGCGTCGTCGCCGTCTACGGCAACGCCGGCTACGTCCGCGACATCAGCGATGCCGTCGGCCTGTCCACCGGCCGGTGGCTCTACGGCCTGCCGGGCATCCTGATCGGCCACGCCGTCTTCAACGCGCCGTTCTGCGCCCGCGTCTTCCTCGCCGCGCTGGAAGCGGTGCCGGGCGAGCACTTCCGCCTCGCCGAGCAGCTCGGCATGAAGCCCGGGGCGATCTTCCGGCTGATCGACCGGCCACTCCTCCTGCGCGAGGCGCCCGGCGCCGGCGGGCTCGTCTTCCTGCTTTGCTTCACGAGCTTCCCGATCGTGCTCGCGCTCGGCGGCGGGCCGGGGGCGGCGACGCTCGAGGTGGCGATCTTTGAAGCGATCATGTCGGAGGCCGACTTCGGCCGCGCCGCGGTGCTGGCGAGCGTGCAGATCCTGTGCTGCCTGGCGCTGGTTGGCGTCGCCGCCACGCTCGAGCGCCGGCCGGCGGAAGGCGGCGAGGGCGGCTGGCGGCAGCCGCGGCCCGACCGCGCCGCCGCCCTGCCGCGCGCGATCGACACCATCGCCGGCCTCGCCGGCCTCGCCGTCGTCGCGATCCCGGTCGCCGCCGTCGCCGTCTCCGGCGTGCCGGCGCTGCCGCGGCTCCTCGATCGCGAGGTCCTCGACGCGGCCGTGACGAGCGCCGTCATCGCGCTGCCGGCAGCCTTGCTCGCCTCGGTGCTGGCGCTGTCGCTCGCCGCCTTCTCCCGCCACCTGAAGCTCAATCGCTTGGCGCCGCGGTGGGCGCTGCTGCCGCGGCTCGCCGCCTTCGCCATCCTGCTGGTGCCGCCGATCGCGCTCGCCGCCGGCCTGTTCGTCGCCGCCCGCGCCGTCACCAACCCGTTCGCCCTCGGGGCGCCGCTGATCGTGCTGGTCAACGGCCTGATCGCGCTCCCCTTCGTGCTCCGCCGGGTGGAGCCGCCGATGATGCTTGCCGGCGAGCGCTGGGGGCGGCTCGCCGACGGCCTCGGCATCGGCGGCCTCGCGCGGCTGCGCATCGTCGATGCGCCGCTGGTGCGGGCGCCACTCGCGGCCGGCTTCGCCACCGCGCTGGCGCTCTCCTTCGGCGACCTCGGCGTCGCCGCCTTCTTCGGCTCCGGCCGGCTGGTGACGCTGCCGGTGCTGCTCTACCAGCGCCTCGGCAGCTACCGCCTGGACGAGGCCGCCGCCATCGCGCTTCTCATCGGCGTCGTCACCTTCGCCGCCTTCCTGCTCGCCCGCCGGCTCGGCGGAGGTCTTTATGCTGATCGTCTCTGAACTCGCGGTGGAGATGCAGGGCTTCTCCGCCCGCTACGACCTCGCCGTGCCGCGCGGCGCGCTCTGCGCCGTCGTCGGCCCCTCCGGCGGCGGCAAGACGACGCTGCTGCACGCCATCGCCGGCTTCGTCCAGCCGGCCTCCGGCACGCTCAGCTTCGACGGCCGCGACCTCCTGCCGCTCGGCCCGGCGGACCGGCCGCTGACGCTCGTCTTCCAGGAACACAATCTCTTCCCCCACCTCACCGCCGCCGACAATGTCGGCCTCGGCATCCATCCCGGCCTGCGCCTCACCGCCGCCGACCGGGCGCGCGTCGATGCCGGCCTCGCCCGCGTCGGCCTGGAAGGCCTCGGTCCGCGCCGGCCAAACCAGCTCTCCGGCGGCCAGCGCCAGCGCGTCGCGCTCGCCCGCGCGCTGGTGCGCGACCGGCCGCTGCTGCTCCTCGACGAGCCGTTCTCCGCCCTCGACCAGGACCTCCGCCGCGAGATGATCGCCCTCGTCGACGACGTCCGCCGCGAACGCGGCCTCACCGTGGTGATGTCGATCCACACCCCGGAGGATGCCGCGGCGGTGGCCGATCTCATCGCCGAGGTGCGCGACGGCCGCGTCACCAGCCTCGTGCCGCTCCGCCTTTAGCGGCACGGTCGGCGGTCGATCGGTCGCTCGGCCAGAGGCATCGTCTTGTCCACACGCGCGACCAGGCGTAGACAGGTCCCCGCTGCCGTGTACGACCGCGCCGAGGCGCCGCCGGTGGCCCCGCCCTCCGCGGCTGGCCGGCAGAGCGCCGCCGCCCGCCCTCGACCGGACGCTTCTGCCTTGGAAATCACCACTCTCGTCATCGTCTGCGTGGGCCTCAGCGTCGCCGGTATTGTCAAGGGCGTCACCGGCATGGGGCTGCCGCTGATCGGCGTGACCCTGCTCGCCACGTGGTTCGGCGTCCCGCACGCTATCGCCATCATGGTGGTCCCGACCCTCGTCACCAACGCCTGGCAGCTGTGGTCCTATCGCGGCGCATGGCAGAGCGGGCAGATGCCGTTCCTGGTGCCGATGCTCGCCTTCGGTGCCGTCGGCATCGGTGCCGGCACCTGGCTGCTCGTGCAGATCGACGAGGTGATGCTGAAGCTCGGCCTCGCCTTCATGCTGCTCGCCTACGTGGCGCTCAGGCTGTCGAGCCCGCACTTCCGCATCGGCGAGCGCCTCGGCGTTCTCCTGTCGGCTCCGGTCGGTCTCGCCGCCGGCGTCCTGCAGGGCGCGACCGGCATCTCAGCACCGATCGGCGTCACCTTCATCCACGCCATGCGCTTCGAGCGCGCCGCCCACGTCTTCGCCGTCTCGGCGATGTTCATGGTGTTCGCCATTGTCCAGGTGCCTGCCCTGACGATCGCCGGCATCCTGACGCCCTTCCGCTGGATGGAAAGCGCCTTCGCGCTGCTGCCCGTGGCGCTCGCCATGCCGATCGGCACCTGGATCGGCCACCGGGTGGACCACGCGACCTTCGACAAGGCGATCCTCCTGCTCCTCACCGTCACCGCCCTGAAGCTGATCTCCGACGCCGTCTGGTAGCGCCCGCAGCCCGCAGCCGACGGAACCGTCGGCGCGGAAAAGTCCAAGTCATCCGCGCCTGCGTGCATGGCGGCGCGGCGCCCCTTCCGCCAAAGTCGCTGCAACGGCGGCCCTTCGCCCTCCCGCTTGCGGAGAGGCCAAACGGGTCGCGCGCGTCTGTCGGGAGGGAAAAATCCATGCGCAAGCTGCGCACCCAGGTCGGCATCGTCGGCGCCGGTCCCGCCGGCCTGGTGCTCGGCGAGATGCTCGCCCGCGCCGGCATCGAGGCGGTGATCGTCGAGCGCCACGACCGCGCCTACATCGAGGAGCGCATCCGTGCCGGCGTCATCGAGCACTGGGCCGCGGCCCTCCTCGACGAGCTGGGCCTCGGCGCCCGCCTGCGCCGCGAGGGCCTCGCCCACCACGGCATCGAGCTGCGCTTTGCCGGCCGCGGCCACCGCATCGACTTTCCCTCGCTCACCGGCGGCAAGGAGGTCGTCGTCTACGGCCAGCACGAGGTGGTGAAGGACGTCGTCGCCGCCCGCCTCGCCGCCGGCCGGCCGTTGCTGTTCGAGGTGTCGGAGACCCGCGTCGAGGGCATCGAGACCGACCACCCGGTGATCCGCTTTGTCCACGAGGGCGAGGAGACGGAGCTCTCGTGCGACTTCATCGCCGGCTGCGACGGCTTCCACGGTATCTGCCGCCCGGCCATCCCGGCCGGCGTGCTGACGGCCTATGACCGCATCTATCCGTTCGGCTGGCTCGGCATCCTCGCCGAGGCGCCGCCGTCAAGCGAGGAGCTCATCTACGCCTGGAGCGAGCGCGGATTCGCACTCGCCTCGATGCGGTCGCCGACGATCACCCGCCTCTACGTGCAATGCCCGCCCGACGACGACGTCGCCCAATGGTCCGACGACCGCATCTGGGACGAGCTGCACCGCCGGCTCGCGGCGCCGGGCTTCTCGCTGACCGAGGGGCCGGTGCTGCAGAAATCGATCACCGCCATGCGCTCCTTCGTCGTGGAGCCGATGCGGCACGGGCGGCTGTTGCTGGCCGGCGACGCCGCCCACATCGTGCCGCCGACCGGCGCCAAGGGCATGAACCTCGCGCTCGCCGACGTGCTGGTGCTGTCGCGGGCTCTGGAAGCCTTCTACCGCGACGGCCGCAGCGACCCTCTCGACGCCTATTCCGACACCTGCCTCCGCCGCATCTGGAAGGCTCAGCGCTTCTCCTGGTGGATGACGTCGCTCTTGCATCTGTTCGAGGATGACAGCCCCTTCGACCGCCGCCGTCAGCTGGCCGAACTCGACTACGTCACCTCGTCGGCGGCCGCCGCCACTGCGCTCGCCGAGAACTATGTCGGCCTGCCGATCGACTGACCGACCACCATCTGGGCGCGACGCCACCTGATCGCGACGCCACTTCTGCGCGACCGTCAACAAGCTGTGATCGAACGGTTCTAGGGTTCGCCTGTCCCCCGAGGCGCCCGCCGATTCGGTGGCGGTCTCCCCAGACCCCCGGCCCGCCACCGCACGAAGACCCACCGTCCGCACCCACCCCGCCCGCCGGTCCGTCGTGATCCGCGGGCTCTGGAGGCGTGTGCCGCGGTGGGGAGCGGCCGCCTCCGCAACCCGCGGAGCCCCTGCATGTCCCGCCTCATCCTCGACCGTCCGCTCGACCGGCGCCGCCTGCTCGACATTTCCTGGAAGGCGTCGGCCGGCGCCATCGCGCTGTCGCTGATCCCCGGCGACGACCTCTTCGCCGCCCCGGCGCTCGGCACCAACCCGTTCACCCTCGGCGTCGCCTCCGGCGACCCGACACCGGACGGCATCGTGCTGTGGACGCGCCTCGCCCCCGATCCCCTCGTCGGCGGCGGCATGCCCGCCCGCGGCGTCGGCGTGCGGTGGAAGATCGCCACCGACGAGGCCATGACCAAAATCGTGAAGGAGGGCAAGGCCTCGGCGCTGCCGGAGCTCGCCCATTCCGTCCACGTCGAGGTCACCGACCTAAGGCCGCGCCGGCATTACTGGTACCAGTTCTCCTATGGGGCGGAGGAGGAGAGCCCGATCGGCCACTTCCGCACCGCGCCGGCGGCGAACGAGCTCGTCGACGAGCTGCGCTTCGCGGCGATCACCTGCCAGAAGTGGGACGAGGGCCACTACACGGTGCTGCGCGACGTCGCCGCCCAGAAGCTCGATGCCGTCTTCCACCTCGGTGACTATCTCTACGAGTACAGCCCGCTCGAGAACGTCCGCGGCATGGTCCTCGACCCCGCCCGCTTCACCGGCGAGACGGTGACGCTTGAGCGCTACCGCGACCAGTACGCCCTCTACAAGATGGACGCCGACCTGCAGGCGGCCCACCACGCCCATCCGTTCGTCGTCATCTGGGACGACCACGAGGTGCAGAACGACTATTCCGGTCGCTTCCCGGAATACAACCAGACGTCGCCGCAGGAGTTCGTCGTCCGCCGCGCCGCGGGCTACCAGGCCTTCTACGAGCACATGCCGATCCGGGCAAAGCCGCAAGTCGACAAGAACAACCACCTGCGCATCTACCGCAGCCTGCGCTACGGCCGCTCCGCCGAGTTCATCATGCTCGACGACCGCCAGTACCGCTCCGAGAACCCCTGCGGCGACGGCGAATCGGCCCGCTGCGAGGGTGCCTTCGACCCGAAGGTGACGATGCTCGGCGCCGGCCAGGAGGCGTGGCTGCAGAAGACGCTCGCGAAGTCCGAGGCGGAGTGGACCTTCATCGCCCAGCAGCTGCTGGTGGCCGAGCTCGAGCATGATTCGAGCCCGACCGTCGACCGCTTCTGGAACGACGCGTGGGACGGCTATCCCGGCGCCCGCGACCGCCTGCTCGGCACCATCGTCGAGACCAAGGTGCGCAACCCGGTCATCCTCACCGGCGACTGGCACTCGACCTTCGTCAACGACATCAAGCGCGACTTCGCCAAGGACTACTCGAAGCTCGTCGCCACCGAGTTCGTCACCCCGGCGATCACCAGCGGCGGCGACGGCACACCCTATGGGCCCTACTACGCGCCGATGATCCCCAACAACCAGCACATCCGCTACTACGACGGCGACCGCCGCGGCTACTTCCTGATGAAGCTCGTGCGCGACCGCCTCGAGGCGGAGCTGCGCATGGTGACGAACGTCGAGACGCCGGACGGCACGCCCTACAAGGCGGCCCGCTTCGTCGTCGAGAGCGGCCGCCCCGGCGCGTACGTCGAGCGCATCTGACGGGACCGTCTTTGAACGACGATCGGGGGCGGCGCGCCGCCCCCGATCAACTCGCCGGTGTCGTGCCGCGTTTTCGCCTTGCGGTCAGGCGAGGCCGTGCAGCTTCGCGAGGCTCTTCAGATGGGGCACGCCGCGCTCCAGCACGGCGTGCCGGTCCGGCGCCACGTCGCGCCAGACGCAGAGTGCCGAGGCGATCTCCGGCGGCAGCGTCACGAAGCTCTCCATCACGAGATCGCCTGCAAAGCCCGCGCCGGCGAGCGCCCGGAACGTCTCGTCCCAGTCGATCGTCCCGGTGCCGGGCACGCCGCGGTCGCTCTCCGACAGGTGGATGTAGGCACACCCGGTGCCGGCCTCGCGGATGGCGGCGCCGAGGCCCTTCTCCTCGATGTTCATGTGGTAGGTGTCGAGGTGGACCGTCAGGTTCGGCTCGTCGATGAGTTCAATCATGGCCCGCGTCTGCGCGCCGGTGTTGAGGAGGTGCGTCTCGTAGCGGTTGCAGGGCTCGAGCCCGATCACCATGCCGTAGCCGCGGGCCCGCCGGGCGATCGGCTTCAGCGCCCGGACGATGTTGTCGTACTCGCCCTCCGTCGGCCGGACGCCGGACGTCCAGCCGAGCGTCGAATAGGTGACACCGCACAGGATATTGCAGCCGAGGGCGTGGGCGGTGTCGAGCGCCGTCGTCAGGAACGCCTCCGCCTTCTCCGGGTGCAGCGGCGCCGTCACCTCGAACGGCAGGCAGAGCGAGGCGGTGGGCTCGACGCCGTGCTTCTCGAACAGCCGCCGGGAGTGGTCGACGTCGACGACGGCGGGATCGAGGAGCGCGATCTCCAATACCTCGAGCCCGTGCTCGGCCGCCTCCGGAATGGCGAGTTCAGCCGCCACCCGCGTCCACGACGACGCCCACAAACTGGTGTGCATGCCGACCCGGCAGCGCGGTCTCTCGGTCACGATCGAATCCTCCCTGTGCGTCGGCGATGCTAGCGCGGGGGCGGCAGCGGGTGCAGGGGGCCGTGGATGAAGACCAACGCCGCCACCCCGTCCCTTCTCCCGCGTGAACGCGGAAGGAGGTCTCGGCAGGGGACGAGGGCGCGCCGCAAGGCGGCGCGGGAGGCAGAACGGGCGCCGGCGGGCAGGACGCAAGCGGACAGGTGTGGCGCCGGCGGGCAGGTGTGGCGCCCTCCGCACCGCCGCCGCCTTTTCCATGCTACCGTCCGCCGGCCTCGTCCCCTTGGAGATCGCCCTTGCGTCCGTTCGGCCTCGTCTGGATCACCTGCCTCGCCGCGGTGCTCGCCACCGCGGGTGCCGCTCCACCGCTGCACGCCGAGGACTGGCTGGCGGACCGAGGCGGTCGCCTCGAGATCGTGCCGGCGGCGAACGGCGACCGCATCCCGGACTTCTCGGCCGCCGGCTTCGGGGCGCCCGGCGCGGTTCTGCCCGTCGTGGCAGAAGCCGTCCGCCTCGCGCCGCAGCCGGACGCCGGCGATCGTGACGCCATCCAGGCGGCCATCGACGCGGTGTCGGCGCGCCCGCTGCCGTCGTCAGGCCTGCGCGGCGCCATCGTGCTCGCGCCCGGCACGTACCGGCTCGACGGGCCGCTGCAGATTTCCGCTTCCGGCGTGGTGCTGCGCGGCTCCGGCTCCGGAGATGGCGGCACCGTGCTGTCGTTCGAGCAGCCGCCGGGCCCGGTGATCGGCATCGCCGGGGCCGGCCGCTGGCGGGCCGCCGAGCCGCCGCGCGCCATCGTCGACGCCTACGTTCCCGTGGGAGCCGAGGCAGTGACGCTCAAATCCGCCGCGGGTCTCGCCGTCGGCGACCGCGTCGTCGTCCAGCGCCCGTTCACCGCGGCGTTCGTGGCGGAGATCGGCATGGACCAGATCCCGCCGCGGGCGGGCCGGACGACCGTACAGTGGAAGCCGGGGCGCGGTCTCCTGATGGCGCGCACCATCGTCTCGGTGACCGGCGACACCGTCGGCCTCGACGCACCCGTCGTCGACGCCATCGAAGCCGCCGACGGAGGCACGGTCTGGCGCTACGAGTTCCCGGGCGAGATCACCCGCGTCGGCCTCGAGAGCCTGTCGATCGACGCAACGCCCGTCGCCCCCGTCGCCCCGCTCTCGCTGGAGCAAGGGCGGGCGCTGCGGTTGACCGGCGTTCTCGTCGACCGGGCATCGGATGCCTGGGTGCGTGACGTGCGTTTCCGCAACCTCTCCAGCTACGTCGTCGTCGATGCGCTGGCGCGCGAGGTCACCCTCGAGGACGTGCACGGCCGCAATGACCTGCCGCCGTGGTGGCCGGTGCCCGCCTTCGCCTTCAGTGTCGACGGCCAGCGCACCCTCGTGCGCCGGTGCTCCGTCACGGCCGAGAACATGATGATCGCGACGACCCAGTCGCGCGCTGCCGGCCCGATCGTCTTCCAGGACTGCGAGGGAGAGGGGCCGCGCGTCAGCGCCGGCCCGCACCAGCGCTGGGCCGCCGGCATCCTGTTCGACAACATCGACGTGTCCGGGTCCGTCGCGGTGGTGGACCGCGGCAACATGGGCAGCGGTCAGGGCTGGGCCGGCGCCAACGTCGTCGTCTGGAACAGTGCCGCCGACCGGGGCTTCCACGTCGCCAGCCCGCCCACCGCCTACACGTGGATCATCGGCGCGACCGGCGAGATCCTCCCCGACCCGGATCACCCGCCGATCGTGCTGCCGCTCCCGCCCGGCGCGCCCCGCAGTCTCTACGACGCCCAGGTCAGCGGCACCCTCCAGTAGCGCCACTGGGCCGGGGCACCGCGCTTCAGGTCAGCGCCGGTTCCTCGTCGGTCCGATAGGGGCTCGCATAGGCGATGCCGTGATCGCAGTCATAGCGGGCGGCCGGGTCGCTCGCGCGCAGTTCGTAGACGCGCTGCCACGTCTCGTCCCAGGAGGCTTCCGCGGTGATGAACCGCGGCGGTTCTCCGGGCCGCCGCATCAACACGCGCCAGATCGGGATCTCGTCGCCTAAGGAGCCGAAATAGGCGTCGAGCAGGGTCGGGAGCCAGTCCGAGTCCATTCCCATCCAGCTGTCGCCCGAGAGGCGCATGAGGCCCCAGGGCAGCGAAGGCCCGAAGCCGGACGCGCAATAGGCGACGCCGTGCCCGCGCTCGTTCTGCAGGATCGCCCAGCAGGGATGGTAGCGGCGGGCGCGCGTGAAATTCCAGCGGCCGGCGAACGGTCGCGGCTCGATCCGGAGTCGGCCGATGTCGGCCAGCACGCGGGCGTCCGACACCTGCGCGAGTTCGGCGTCGACCAGGTCCTTCAGCGTTCGCGGATCGAGCACGGGTCGAGGTTCCGGGGTGAGGCGCGGCATCGGAGGGATGCACGCGGGGTTGGCCGCGCCGTCTGGCCGTCGCCACGTCCGCGGTGACCATCGACGCGGCATCACAAAACACAACGAGAGAGAGTGGGCAACAACCCATCCACCCAACGTCAAGTCGTTGATTCACAGGCCCCATCCTGACCGCTTCGCGGTCTGTCCCTCCCCCTGGCAGGGGAGGGACGATCAACAGCCGCCGCGCTTCCCGACTGCCTATCGCCTCCCGCCTTTATCCCAGCTTCGCCATCACGTGCCGCACGACCGTGTAGTCCTCGAGCGCGTAGAGCGAGAGGTCCTTGCCATAGCCGGACTGCTTCAGGCCGCCGTGCGGCATCTCGTTGACGAGGGCGAAGTGGCAGTTGATCCAGGTGCAGCCGTACTGCAGCCGCGCCGCCGTGCCCATGGCGCGGCCGACGTCCTTCGTCCACACCGACGAGGCGAGGCCGTAGTCGGAATCGTTCGCCCAGGCGACCGCGTCGTCGACCTCGGAGAAGCGCGTCACCGAGACGACCGGGCCGAATACCTCGCGGCGGACGATCTCGTCGGACTGCAGCGCCCCGGCCACCACCGTCGGCTCGAAGAAGAAGCCGTTGCCCTCGCCCGGCTTGCCGCCGGTCGTCACCTCGATGTGCTTCTGCTCGCCGGCACGCGCCACGAAGGAGGCGACGCGGTCGCGCTGGCGCGGCGAGATCAAGGGGCCCATCTCGTTGTTCGCGTCATCGGCCTGACCGAAGCGGATCGACGACACGGCCGAGGTGAGGTCGGCGACCAGGCGGTCATAGATGCGATCGGCCGCATAGATGCGGCAGGCGGCGGTGCAGTCCTGGCCGGCATTGTAGAAGCCGAAGATCTTGACGCCCTCGACCACCGCCTCGAGGTCGGCGTCGTCGAACACCACCACCGGCGCCTTGCCGCCGAGCTCGAGGTGGGTGCGCTTCACCGTCTTCGCCGCTTCCGTCAGCACCTTCTTGCCGGTGGCGATGTCGCCGGTGAGAGAGATCATCGACACCTTCGGGTGCGAGATCAGCGTCTGGCCGACGCTGCCGCCGCGGCCGCAGACGACGTTGACGACGCCGGCGGGCAAGATCTCGGCCATCAGTTCGGCGAGCTTCAGCGTCGTCAGCGGCGTCTGCTCGGACGGCTTCAGCACCACGGTGTTGCCACCGGCGAGCGCCGGGGCGAGCTTCCAGGCGCCCATCATCAGCGGGTAGTTCCACGGCGCGATCGAGGCGACGACGCCGATCGGATCGCGGCGGATCATCGAGGTGTAGCCGGCCATGTACTCGCCGGCGGCGCTGCCGGGCAGCACGCGACACGCGCCGGCGAAGAAGCGAAAGCAGTCGGCCACCGCCGGGATCTCGTCGCCCAGCACCGAATGGCGCGGCTTGCCGCAGTTGAGCGCCTCCAGCGTCGCAAACGTCTCGGCCTCCGCCTCGATGCGGTCGGCGAGCTTGAGCAACAGGCCGGCGCGCACCGCCGGCGTGGTGCGCGACCAGGTGGTGAACGCCTCGGCGGCGGCGGCGACGGCGGCGTCGATCTGCTCGGCCGAGGCCTCGGGCAGCATCAGGATGGTGCCGCCGGTCTTCGGCGCGAAGATCGTCTCCGCGGTCTCGGTGCCGGCGACGAATTCGCCGCCGATCAGCATCTTCGAGGGGAGCGCGAGGGCCGGCGTGGCGGACGCGGATGCGGACATGGGGTTGCCTCCTCGGGGTTCGGTTCGGTGTCTCTCAGTGTCCCGCGCCGCGCCCGGGCTCTTCGTCCCGGGTGAGGTAGTAGGCGGCGAGGATCGGCAGGAAGGTGACGAGGATGATGAACACGGCGACGACGTTGGTGACCGGCCGCTGCCGCGGGCGGATGAGCTCGTTCAGCATCCAGATCGGCAGCGTCGCCTGCTGGCCGGCGGTGAACGTCGTGACGATAACCTCGTCGAAGGAGAGCGCGAAGGCGAGCATGCCGCCGGCCATCAGCGCGGTCGCGAGGTTCGGCAGGATGACGTAGCGGAACGTCTGGAAGCCGTCGGCGCCGAGGTCCATCGAGGCCTCGACCAGCGAGCCCGACAGCCGGCGGAAGCGGGCGACGGCGTTGTTGTAGACGACGACGATGCAGAAGGTGGCGTGGCCGAGGACGATCGTCCACGTCGAGAACGGCACGTCCATGATGTTGAAGGCCGAGCGCAGCGCGATGCCGGTGACGATGCCGGGGAGCGCGATCGGCAGGATGACGAGGAGCGACAGCGTCTCGCGGCCGAAGAAGCGGTGGTTGGCGAGTGCCGCCGCGATCAGCGTGCCGAGGATGAGGGCGAGCAGCGTCGACATCGCCGCCACCTGCAGCGACAGCTGGATCGCCGCCCAGATGTCGGTGCGCTCGAAGGCCACCGCGAACCACTTCAGCGTCAGCCCCGGCGGCGGGAACTCGTAGGTCTTCTCCTCGGTGGTGAAGGCATAGAGGATGACGAAGCCGAGCGGCACGTGCAGGAACAGGAGCCCCGCGAAGGCGCCGAGCGAGAGCAGGAACGGCGGCCGGCGGTCAGAGCGCATCGAAGGCTCCGAGCTTCTTGGCGCCCCAGAGATAGAGCCCCATCACGACGATCGGCACGACGGTGAAGGCGGCGGCGAGCGGGATGTTGCCGGCGGTGCCCTGATGGATCAGCACGGCCTGGCCGATGAAGATCGTCGAGCCGCCGATGATCTGCGGGATGATGAAGTCACCCAGCGTCAGCGAGAAGGTGAAGATCGAGCCGGCGGCGAGGCCCGGGAGCGCGAGTGGCAGGATCACCGAGCGGAAGGTCTTGCCCGGGCTCGCCCCGAGGTCGGCGGCGGCCTCGACGAGGCTCTTCGGCACCCGCTCCAGCGCCGCCTGCACGGGCAGGATCATGTAGGGCAGCCAGACATAGGTGAAGACCAGGAAGGTGCCGAGATAGCTCGTCGACAGCGACGGCCCGCCGATCACCGGGATCGCGAGGATCGCGTCCAGCACGAAGCCGAGGCCCACCGCGTCGAACACCCAGCCGACGACGCCTTCCTTCGAGAGCAGCAGCTTCCAGGCGTAGACCTTGACGAGATAGGCCGACCACAGCGGCATCATCACCAGGAAGTAGAACGCCGCCTTGGTGCGGCCGCGGGCGTAGACCGCCGCATAGTAGGCGACCGGCAGCGCGATCAGCGCGCAGGCGATGGTGACGGCGGCCGCCATCAGCACCGTGCGGGCGATGATGTCGAGGTTTGCGAGCTGCAGCAGTTGCGCGTAGGTCGACAGTGTCAGGGTGCGGTCGATCTGGCCGGTGAACTCGTCGATCGAGAAGAAGCTCTGCGCGAGCATCGCGAACAGGCTGCCGAGATAGACGACGCCGAGCCACAGGATGGGCGGGATTAGCAGCAAAAGCAGGTGGACGCGCGGGTGCCGCCACAGGCCGTCGGCGAGGCGGCCGGTGAGGCCGCCGCGCGGGGCGATCGTGGCGGCCGCCGCGCTCATGCGCCCTCCATCGGCCACAGCCGCTCGGCCGGCACGAGGATCGCCGCCGCCTCGCCCGCGGCGAAGCGCGGTGGTGCGCCCGCCGGCGTGACGACGCCGATGCGGCGCCCGGAGGACAGCGCCACGACGGTGCGGCGGCTGGCACCGTGGTACTGCACGTCGACGACGGTGACCGGCGTGCCGCCGCTCGCACCGCGGCCGACGAGGGCGATCGCCTCGGGGCGGAGCGAGCACAGGTGCTCGGGGCCACCGAAGGCGGCGGCCTCGGTGGCCGTCAGCACGTTGGAGCCACCGACGAACTCTGCGACGAAGCGGCACGACGGCCGCTCGTAGACGTCCTCCGGCGCGCCGACCTGGACGATGCGGCCCTCGGCGAAGACGGCGACGCGGTCGGCCATCGACAGCGCCTCGCCCTGGTCGTGGGTGACGAAGACGAAGGTGAGGCCGAGGCTGCGTTGCAGGGCCTTGAGCTCGACCTGCATCTCCTCGCGCAGCTTGAGATCGAGGGCGCCGAGCGGCTCGTCGAGCAGCAGCACCTTCGGCCGGTTGACGAGGGCGCGGGCGAGCGCGACGCGCTGGCGCTGGCCGCCGGAGAGCTGCGACGGGCGGCGCTGCCCAAGGTTCGCGAGCTTGACGAGGGCCAGCGCCTCCGTGGCCTGCGCGTGGCGCTCCGCCTTGCCGACGCCCTTCACCATCAGCCCGTAGGCGACGTTGTCGAGGACGGAGAGGTGCGGAAAGAGCGCGTAGTCCTGGAACACCGTGTTGACCGCGCGCCGGTAGGGCGGCACGCCCTCGACCGTCTCGCCGAAGATCTCGATGTGGCCGGCACTCGGCTGCTCGAAGCCGGCGATCAGGCGCAGGCACGTCGTCTTGCCGGAGCCGGAGGGGCCGAGCATGGCGAAGAACTCGCCGGCGGCGATCTCGAGGTCGACGCCGTCGACGGCCCTGACGGAGCCGAAGTGGCGGACGACGCGCTCGAACCGGACGGCGATGGTCATAGGGTGGGGCTTTCCGGAATGGTTGCCGGATGCAGTCCCTCCCCTGCCAGGGGGAGGGACAGACCGCGAAGCGGTCAGGGTGGGGCCGGTAAGTCCGACTTCAGGTTCGCGTTGGGATTGACAGGCCCCCACCGGCCGCGCCTGACGGCGCGGCTGTCCTCCC
>CAMDHY010000051.1 GCA_945898215.1 Pseudoxanthobacter soli DSM 19599
CGCTGCTGCTCGGCGCGCACATCGCGACGATCTGGGGCGCGTCGGTGACGAGCATCCTGTTCCGCGTGCCGGGGGCGGCGAAGGCGCTGGCGCTGATCTTCGACGGCTACCCGATGACGCTGAAGGGGCAGGCGAGCCGCGCGCTCGGCGCCTCCGCCACCGCCGCCCTGCTCGGCGGCATCATCGGCGCCGTCTTCCTGGCCCTCTCGATCCCGATCGCCCGGCCGCTGATGCTGATGTTCGGCCCGGCCGAATATCTGATGATGGCGCTGTGGGGCCTGACCATCATCGCCACCTTCAGCGAGGGCTCGCTCTTGAAGGGCCTCGCCGCCGCCTGCCTCGGCATCCTTGTCGCCTTCGTCGGCATGGACATGGTGACGGCGACACCGCGCTTCACCTTCGGTTCCTTCTACCTGCTCGACGGCTTCTCCTTCCCCGTCGCGATGATCGGCCTGTTCGCCGTCTCCGAGATGATGAAGCTCTATGCCAAGGGCGGGGCGCTGATCGAGCGCGAGGTCGGCGCCGAGACGAGCACCGTCTGGCAGGGCGTGCGCGACGTCTTCGATCACAAGTGGCTGGTCTTCCGGGCGAGTCTCCTCGGCCTGTGGATTGGTGTGCTGCCGGGGATCGGCGCGAGCGTTGGCGGCATCGCCGCCTATGCCCATGCGGTGCAGACCTCGAAGCATCCCGAGACCTTCGGGACCGGCAATGTCGAGGGCGTCATCGCCCCCGACGCGACGGTGGGCGCGAACGAGGGCGGCGGCCTGTTGCCGACGCTCGCCTTCGGCATCCCGGGCGGCGAGAGCATGGCGATCCTGCTCGTTGCCTTCATCGGCCTCGGCATCACGCCGGGGCCGCAGATGCTGACCGAGCACCTCGACATCGTCTTCGCCATGGTGTG
The DNA here is from genome assembly GCA_945898215.1 of Pseudoxanthobacter soli DSM 19599. Taxonomy (GTDB): domain Bacteria; phylum Pseudomonadota; class Alphaproteobacteria; order Rhizobiales; family Segnochrobactraceae; genus CAMDHY01. Next base: position 902 of record CAMDHY010000051.1, read on the forward strand.
GATCATCGTGCTGGCGAGCATCATGGTGTCGATCATCGGCCTGATCATCTCGCCGACCTTGGCGCGGCTGCCGAGCCTCAACCCCAACGTCATCATCCCGCTGGTGCTCTGCATCTGCTTCATCGGTGCCTATGCGACGCGCGGCCAGCTCTCCGACGTGGTGGTCGCGGCGGCCTTCGGTGCCGTCGGCTACCTGATGGACAAGTACAACTACTCGCGGGCGAACTTCGTCATCGGCATGGTGCTCGCGGTGATGATCGAGCGGAACCTGCACGTGTCGCTCACCCTCTATGGCGACTGGTTCCTGTTCGACCGGCCGTTTGCCCTGCTCATGCTGGTGCTGATCGTGCTGACGACGGCGATGCCGTTCTGGAAGAACTGGCGGAAGAAGAAGGCGGCCGAGGCCGCCGCCGGCAGCGTGAGGAGCGCGTCATGACCCGGCGCATGCAGGAAAACCTCGTCGCCTTCATCATACTCGGCATCTTCGTCGCGGCGATCGTGGCGAGCCTCGACTACGGTCCGCGCGCCCGCCTCGTGCCGATCCCGATCGCCGTGATCGGCATCCTGTTCATGGTCGGCCAGATCATCCTGCAGAACATCAAGTCGGAAGACAGCCTGCAAATCGACCTTCTGGAGTTCCTGACCAAGCAGGGTGACAAGGCCGATCCGGTGCTGGCCGCCGCCGCCGCTGCGCCACCGGTGGCGACCAAGCGCGGCCCGACGCCCAAGAGCGAGTTGCAGGCGTTCGGCATCGTCGCGCTGCTCGTCGCGATCTTCCTGGTGCTCGGGCCGATCCCGGCGATGTTCATCTTCACGGCGGGCTACTTCACCGTCTCCCGCCACCACGCCCTTTGGAAGGGCATCGCCTACTCGGCGTTCTGGACGACCCTCGTCTATCTGGTGTTCACGACGGGCCTGAAGGTGCAGCTCGACCGCAACCTTCTCGGCATCCGCTTCGACACGATTGGCAAGTGGATCACGCAGCTGTTCACATAACGACGCGAAACAAGGCGTCGATCACTCAAGCAGGAGGGACACGACCATGAGGAAGCGGACGTTTCTGGCGACACTGGCGGCGGCGACGCTGACCGCCGCGACCGGTTTGGGGCTCGGTGGTGGGGCGCAGGCCGGGCCGGTCTATGACGGCCAGTCGGTGATCCTGATCGTGCCGAACTCGCCGTCCGGCATGATGACGCAATATGCGCGCACCATCGCGCCGTTCCTGGCGAAGCACCTCGGCGCGAGCGACGTGCGGGTGGAGAACCACCAGGGCGCCGGCAGCCTGAAGGGCACCAACCTGCTCTGGCACTCCGAGGCCGACGGCATGACGATCGCCTTCACCAACATCCCGACGCTGATCATGGCGCAGCTCGCCGAGAGCCCCGGCGTGCAGTTCGACGCCGTGAAGTTCACCTATCTCGGCCGCGTCGTCGACGACCCGCGCGTCGTCGTCGTCGGCAAGGAAGCGGGCTTCAAGGACGTCGAGGGCCTGAAGGCGCTCGGCCGGCCGTTCATCTACCCGTCGCAGGGCACGGATGAGGACTTCTACTCGATGGCGGTGCTGGCCGACGCGCTCGGGGCCCCGATCAAGGTCGTCACCGGCTTCGAGGGCAACGCCGACACGGCGCTCGCCGTGATCAAGGGCGAGGCCGACGTCCACATGACGTCGTGGTCGTCGTCGCGCGGCCCGGTCGAGTCGGGCGACATGGCGCCGATGCTGATCGTCTCGTCGAGCCGCATCGCCGAGGCGCCGGACGTGCCGACGGCGATCGAGGTGGTCACAGACCCGGCGAAGAAGGCCGGCATCGCCGCCATTGCGCAGATCCTCGACATGAGCCGCGGCTTCTTCGGCCCGCCGGGCATGGACGCGGCGGCCACCGCCGAGATGCGGGCGGCGATCGAGGCGGCCCTGAAGGATCCCGAGCTTCTCGCCCTCGCCGAGAAGAGCAACATGCCGATCAACTATGCGCCCGGCACCGAGCAGCAGGCGACGGTCGCCACGCTGACCGAGACGAGCGCCAGCCTGACGCCGATCCTCAAGGCGGCGCTGGAATCGATCAAGTAGGGATCGCCCGACGCGGGCGCAGGCCCGCACGCAACCGACGATCGGCCGCCCCCCGGGGCGGCCGATTTCGTTCAGAGCGCCAGGAGCGCGTCGAACACGGCGGCGACGCGGTCACGCTCGAGGCCGCGGCCGATCACGACGAGCCGGCCCGCGCGGTCGCCGTCCGGCCAGTCGGTGAGCTCGACCGGCGGGTGCACGAGGTGGCGCACCACCTGGACGACCAGCGGCCCGGCGAGGCCCTCCACCGCGACCAGCCCCTTCATGCGCAGGATGTCCGCGCCGCGCAGCGCCACCAGCGCGTCGATCGCCTGGGCGAACGCCGGCCAGGCGACGGGGCGCGGAAACGGCAGCACGAAGCTCGACACGCCTTCGGAGTGCAAGGCGCCGCTCGCGAGGAAGTCGGAGCGCGGCAGCTCGGAGGCGGCCCACGCGGACGCAGGGATCTCGCCACCCTGCGCAACGACGATCTCGGCCTGCGGGTTGATGGCGGCGATCGCCGCCCGCACCGCGTTTTCGGCGTCGGTGTCGGCGAGGTCGCGCTTCGAGACCACCACTCGATCGGCCAACGCGACCTGCCGGCGCGCCTCGGGGGCCACGGCGAGCATCGCCGCGCCGTCCACCGCATCGACGACCGCGAGGACGAGGTCGACCGCCATCTCGCGACCGATGCCGCGGTCCGAGACGAAGGACTGCAGGATCGGCAGCGGATCGGCGAGGCCGCTCGTCTCGATCAGCACGCGCGCCATCGACGGCACGCGGCCAAGGCGGGCGTCGGCGAGGAGCTCCTGCAGCGTCGTCTCGAGATCGCTGCGGGAGGCGCAGCACAGGCAGCCGTTGCCGAGGAGGACGGTCTTGTCGGTGGCGCCGCGCAACAGCGCGTCGTCGATGCCGATCTCCCCGAACTCGTTGACGATGACCGCGGTCCCCGTCCCCTCGGGGGAGGCGAGGAAGCGCTTCACCAGCGTCGTCTTGCCGGCTCCGAGGAAGCCGGTGACGACGATAACGGGGACGCGGGCGCCGCGCGGCCGCTTCTGCGCCCGCCCGAACGGCGCCGGCCGGGCGGCCGGGAACAGCCGGTCGGTGAGGGCCTCAGAAGTCCATCTCGAGGACATAGAGCCCCCCGACGAAGCGGTCGACGGTATAGACGATGCCGCGCTCGTCGACGAAGACGTCGTTGAGCTGGATCGCCCCCTTCGGCGAGCCTGCCGGCGTTTCCGGGATGTAGTAGCCGACTTCCTGCGGCTGGTAGGGGTTGGAGATGTCGAAGGCGCGCACGCCGGCGCTGTAGAAGGTGCCGAGCACGATGGTGTCGGACTTCCACGACGTCGGGTGCGGCGTGTTCTCGTGGATGTTGTGGGAGCCGTAGCGGCCGCCGCGGTTGGCGAAGGCCTCGACCGGCGGCAGCGGCAGGGTCGAGATCGGCACCGGCCGGCTCTCGTCGCGGATGTCGAGGACCCAGATCAGCTTCGGCCAGTCGGCGGCGGCATCCGAGGTCGATTCGTCGGTGACGATCATCAGGCCGCGGTCGAACAGCGGCACGGCGGTGTGCATGAAGCCGTGATAGGGCGGCGAGTTCGCCCAGTGGCCGACCGGCTTCGGGTTCGCCTTGTCGGAGATGTCGAGGATGAACATGCCGCCGTCGACGTAGCAGACATAGGCGCGGTCTGGGCGATCGGGATAGACGTTGGTGTTGTGGGCGCGGCAGCCGGCGTGCTTGCCCGGCAGGCGCTCGGGCGGGGGCACGCTGTCGCCGACGCGGGTGCCGGGCATCCACCAGCGGCCGACCTCGTGCGGCTTCGAGGGATTGCGCACGTCGATGATGCGGTAGAACTGGTCGTCGCCCTTGTAGTGGCTCTCGAAGTCGGCGGCGCCGGCGGCCATGTGGACGTATTCGCCGTCGCAGAACCACAGCTGGTGGACGCCACGCGAATGCGGGCCGGAGGCGTCGAAGAAGGCGATCGAGCGCGGGCTCTCGGGCACCGAGATGTCGAAGAGCTCCATGCCGGCGGGCGTCTGGCCCTTCTCCTTGCACTGGTAGGCGACGGCCAGGATGTCGCCGCAGACCTCCAGCGAGTTCGAGCGCATGTAGGGCTGCGGCAGGGCGGTCTGCACCACCATCTTCGGGTGCTTCGGGTCGGTGACGTCGACGCCGGTGAAGTTCTTCGGTGCGCTTTCGTGGGCGAGCCAGAGGATACGGCGGCCGTCCTTGGTCAGCGAGATCGACATGCCCTCGCCGATGCCGCCGAAGCCGTCGAGCTCGTGGTGTGAGAGAAGCTTGAAGTTGCGGGCGACGGGGATGTCAGTCCGGGGCATCACGGTCATCGGGGTTTCCTCTTGGCGGGTCTCGGTCCGAGCCCATGCGACGGGCCGGTGGCGAGGATCGAAGGCGGGCGGCGGGCCGGCTGGTCGGGTTCGTCCGGCGGGCGAGCGGGCGTGGGCCCTTCGCCCTGATCGTATTACGGTAGCAGCCTGCCGGCGGATTGTCGCCGGCCCGGCCGCGCACCGGCCGCGCTGCGGTGACGATGGGGTGACGCCCGGCGTCCGGCTCGGCTCCACCGACCGGCCGCGTCCGATCCGGGTTCGGTTCCACCGCAGGCGGCTGATCCCCGTGGCCACACGAGGCGACGCGCGTCCCCTGCTGATGGTTCGTCGGCCGGCCTCATCGCTCCAAACCAATATGACAAGTGGTTCGTTGCTAGTGTCACCGTGCATAGCGCAGCGTCACTATGCATACAGACTTTTGCGGCGCAATCGTTTGCATTATGCTGGATCGTGCCGTTGGCTCCAGAATGACGGCATCCGGCCCGAGCACCAATTGAACGCTTGGGTCGCCATTGGTACAGAGCGGGATCTGCTTCGGGGCGCTCCGCCCCGGCCGGGCGGGTCCAGCACGATTGCGGACCCGCCGGTTCCCCCTGTCATCCCCCGGGCCTTCCGCCGGACAGACCCTCCGAGAGCGAGCCGCCGAGATGAAGAGCGCCGACGAACCGCTGTTCGACCACATCGTCGACGCCATCCGGCGGCGGATCGGCAACGGCCAGACCGACCATGGCCGTCTCGCGCCCGAGCGGATACTCGCCGCCGAACTCGGCGTCGGCCGGCGCACTGTGCGCCGGGCCCTCGACCGGCTGGAGGCGGAGGGCCTGCTCTGGCGCCGGCAGGGGCAGGGCACCTTCGTCGGCGTGCCGCCGCTGCCGCGGGCGCGGCGGCTGTCGCCGCTGTCGGAGCACACGAGCCCGCTCGACCTGATGGAGGTGCGCTTCGAGCTCGAGCCGGTGCTCGCCCGCTTCTGCGCGCTGCGCGCCACCGGCGCCCAGGTCGAGACCCTCCGGCGTGCCGCCGCCAAGGCGGCCGACGCCCGCACCGCCGCCGACTACGAGACCTGGGACAGCGCCTTCCACCGCCGCATCGCCGAGGCGGCCGGCAACAAGCTCTTCCTGGCGATGTTTGATGCGGTGAACGCGGTGCGGCGCGACACCCGCTGGTCGCGGCTACGCGAGAGCACCTTCTCGGAGGCGCGCCTGATCGCGCTGGCGGCCCAGCATGCCGACATCCTCGAGGCGATTGCCGAGCGCGACGGCGCGCGCGCCGAGCAGGCGATGCGCCACCATCTCGGCCTCGTCGGCGCGTCGCTCAACGGCTGGGGCGGCGGCGAACCGCTCGCCACACCCACGGCGATGAGGGCGCTCTGACGGCCGCCGCCGGAAGCGGGCGACCAGTCAAAGCGGCCGGGGTGCCTCAAAGCCCGTCGAACCACGCCTTCCACAGCGGCACGGCGCGGGCGAAGGTGCCGCGGTGGGAGGTCTCCCCGGTCGAGACGGCCTCCACCGTCGGATTGCCGGTGCCGATCGCCGCCTGATAGGTGGCGGCCATGCGGGCGACGCCCACCGTGATCGCCTCGTCCGCCTCGCCGTAGTAGTTGCGCACGGGCGTCTCGATGACCCAGCGATAGGCCGAGGTGGCGGCGATCAGCCGGCCATAGGCGGAGGCGGCGAAGAACTGCGCGTCGAAATACTCCGGCCGGATCAACTTGTGGAGATCGGTCGGGATCGCGGCGACGTCGATCGGTTCGCGGCGGTAGGCCTTGGCGAGGGTGTCGTAGGTGTCGTCGGTGAACAGCGAGCGGGCGAGGCCCGGCACGCCGTAATAGTTCTCGAAGGCGAAGGCCGAGAGGATGAACAGGCTGTTGACCCAGACGGCATCGTTCGGCCGTGGGAAGTTGAGGAAGCCGTTCAGCGCCGCGAAGACGTCGAGCGGGGCGCTGGCGGTGGCGGCGGCCTTCACGGCCACGCCGTCGCGCTCGAGCTTCTCCAGCATCGCCATGGTGACGAAGCCGCCCTGCGACCAGCCGGCGAGATGAAGGCCGGTGTCGGAGAGCCCCATCGACGTAAGCACGGCACGTCCGGCCACCAGCATGTCGGCCGTCGCCTGCTGCTGGCTCGCCTTGACCATATAGCCCTCCGGCTCGCTCGAGCCGCCGAGGCCGAAATAGTCGGCGCCGATCAGGAGATAACCCTGTCCGGCGAACTGGGCGATCATCAGCTGCGTCTCCGGCGATCGCTCCGGCGACGAGGGGACCTCGTCGTTCAGATAGACGGTGCCGTGCTGGTAGGAGACGAGCGGCAGGCTCTTCGCCTCCACCTCCGGCACGGCGACGAGGCCCGTGGTGACGATCGGCCGGTTGCCCTGCTCCGGGATCACCGAGGGGAAGGTGACGCGGTAGAGCCGGACGGCGTTCGTCGCCGGCGTGTAGGTCTCGGTGATGCCGGCGAAGGCGGGGGTGTCCCGGGTCAGGATCTGGTTCAGCCGGTCGGCGTCCCAGCGGCCGATCGCCTGGTAGGAGATGCCGCCGGCGACCGTCACCACCGGCTCGTCGGCGCTGGCGGGCGCGGCCGGTGCGGCGAGGCCGAGGAAGGCGAGGGCCGCCGAGGCGGCGACGGACGGGGCACGGAACCGGGACTGCTTCACGACGACCTCCACGGCGATGGCACAGCCGATGTCCGCCTCGCCTGCGCCCCATCATAGGGCTTCGCGCACGACCTGAGCCTTTGCGTTGGCGACGCGGATCAAACGATCAGCCGACCGGCTCCAGCAGGGCGATCAGCGCCCGTTGCGCCACCGAGCCAACCCTGTCGCGGTGGTAGACGAGCGCGAACTCGCGCGGCGGCAGATCGACTTCCACCGCCGTCAGCCGCCCCGCCGCGACGGCGGTCGCCACCACGTGCTCGGAGATCAGCGTCGCCCCAGTGCCGCTCTCCACCGCCTCCCGCACAGCCTCGTTGCTCGGCAGTACGAGGTCGACGCGCAAATCGTCGAAGCGCAGGCCCTCGAGGCGGGCGAGCTCTTCCAAGACAACGCGCGTGCCGGACCCCGCCTCGCGCACCACCCACGACACCGCCCGAACGTCCGGCCGGCCCGGCGCCACCTGCGGCGGCGCGGCGCGGCCAGCGGCGACGACGAAAACGAGCCGGTCCTCGCCGATGCGCCGGCGCACGAGCCCGCCGTGCTCCGTCGGCCCCTCGACGAGGCCGAGGTCCGCCTCGCCCGCCACCACCGCCTGCTCGACCTGGCGGGTGTTGCCGATCGAGACGTCGAGCCGCACGCCCGGGTGGGCGTCATGGAAGCGGGTGAGGCGGCGCGGCAGCCAGTAGTTGGCGATCGTCTGGCTTGCCGCCACCGACAGCGTGCCGGCGGCGAGCCCCGACAGATCCTCCAGCGAAGCGCGCGCCGCCGCCGCCCGGTCGAGCACGGCGTGGGCCTCATGCAGGAACCGCCGTCCCGCCTCCGTCAGCTCGATGCCGCGGCCGACGCGGTCGAAGAGTTGCACGCCGTAGCGGCTCTCGAGGGCTGCGATCGCAGCGGAGGCGGCCGGCTGCGTCAGGCCGAGGTCGGCGGCGGCGCGCGTCACATGACGGCGCTCGGCGACGGCGACGAAGATGCGGAGCTGCTCGAGGGTCATCGCAGACTCATAAATTGAAGCTTTCAAAATGAGAAGAACAATCGATTTGATCGATGGTATTACGGGTGGCATAGTGCGGTCGGACCGAAGGATCGTCGTCCCATGCCGCGCACCGGCCAGTTGCTCAGCCCCGCCCGCCACCTCACCGACGCCATCCTCCGCGCGCTCGCCGCGCTGGTGGGACGTCCGCAGGCGGAGCGCTACCGGCCCGAGCGCCACTACATGCGTGGGCCCGGCCCGAAGTGCCGGGAAAAGTCCGGCGGGGCGGAGCGCGCGTGAGCGCCGACGCCGGCGCTCCCTCTCCTCCGACCGCGGTGACGGCTTTCCGATGAACGCCCCGACACCGCCCGTTCCTGGGCCGCACGCGCCGCACGGCGCCAACTCGGCTCCGACGCAGCGCCCGCTCGCCGACAATCGCGCGCCGAACGAGGGCGACGGCGTCGAGACCTCGCCTACCGTCTCCGACGAGGTGCGCAAGACGACCTGCTACATGTGCGCCTGCCGTTGCGGCATCGACGTGCACATCAAGGACGGGGTCGTCCGCTACATCGCCGGCAACCGCGACCACCCGGTGAATCGCGGCGTGCTCTGTGGCAAGGGCAGTGCCGGCATCATGCAGCACTACAGCCCGTCGCGGCTTAGGAAGCCGCTGCTCCGCGTGGGCGAGCGCGGCAAGGGCGAGTTCAAGGAGATCGAGTGGGAGGAGGCGCTGACGATCGCCGCCGACCGCCTCCGCCACATCCGCGCCACCGACCCGAAGAAGCTCGCCTTCTTCACCGGCCGCGACCAGTCGCAGTCGCTCACCGGCTGGTGGGCCTCGCAGTTCGGCACGCCGAACTTCTCGGCGCACGGCGGCTTCTGTTCCGTCAACATGGCGGCGGCCGGGCTCTACACCATCGGCGGCGCGTTCTGGGAGTTCGGCGAGCCGGACTGGGAGCGCGCCCGCTATTTCCTGCTGTTCGGCGTCGCCGAGGACCACGATTCCAACCCGATCAAGATCGGCATCGGCCGCCTGAAGGCTCGCGGCGCCAAGGTCGTCTCGGTCAATCCGTGCCGCACCGGCTACAACGCGGTGGCCGACGAGTGGCTCGGCATCCGGCCGGGCACCGACGGCCTGTTCGTGATGGCGCTGATCCACGAACTGCTGAAGGCCGGCCGCGTCGACCTCGACTATCTCGCGAAGTTCACCAACGCCCACGTGCTGGTCATCCGCGATCCCGGGGCCGCCGACGACGGCCTGTTCCTGCGCGACGCCGACGGCAAGCTCCTCGCCTTCGACAGCGTCGAGAAGCGCGCCGTCGACGCGCTGTCGGCGGAGATCCACCCGGCGCTCGTCGGCGAGGTGACGGTGAACGGCCGGCGTTGCGTGCCCGTGTTCCAGCTCCTCGCCGAGCGCTATCTCGACCCGTCCTACGCGCCGGATGCCGTGGCCGAACGCTGCGGGCTGCCGGCCGACACCATCCGCCGCATCGCCGCCGAGCTCGCCGAGGCGGCCTTCGAGCAGTCGTTCGAGCTGGCCGTGCCGTGGACCGACTGGGCCGGCCGCCGCCACGAGACGATGCGTGGGCGGCCCGTCGCCATGCACGCCATGCGGGGCATCTCGGCCCACTCGAACGGCTTCCACACCTGCCGGGCGATCCACCTGCTGCAGGTGCTGCTCGGCACCGTCGACGTGCCCGGCGGCTTCCGCTTCAAGCCGCCGTTCCCCAAGCCCGCGCCCCCCGGCCCGAAGCCCGCCGGCAAGGACGGCGGCAAGCCAAACACGCCGCTTGCCGGCATGCCGCTCGGCTTCGTCACCGGGCCGGAGGACCTGCTCCTCGACGAGAGCGGCGGGCCGGTGCGCATCGACAAGGCCTATTCGTGGGAGGCGCCGATCGCCGCCCACGGGCTGATGCACATGGTGATCGCCAACGCCGCCAAGGGCGACCCGTACCGCATCGACACGCTGTTCCTCTACATGGCCAACATGGCGTGGAACTCGTCGATGAACACGGCCGGCACCATGGACATGCTGACGGCCAGGGACGCGGACGGCGGCTACAAGATCCCCTTCATCATCTATTCCGACGCCTATGCGTCGGAGACGGTCGCCTATGCCGACCTGGTGCTGCCCGACACCACCTATCTCGAGCGCCACGACTGCATCAGCCTGCTCGACCGGCCGATCAGCCACGCCGACGGCCCGGGCGACGCCATCCGCTGGCCGGTGATGGAGCCCGACCGCGACGTCCGGCCGTTCCAGACGGTGCTGATCGACCTCGGCGCCCGCGTCGGCCTGCCGGGGCTCGTCAAGGAAGACGGCAGCCCGCGCTACCGCGACTATGCCGACTACATCGTCCACCACGAGCGCACGCCCGGCATCGGCCCGCTCGCCGGCTGGCGCGGTGCGGACGGCACCGAGCACGGCCGCGGCGCGCCGAACCCCGAGCAGCTCGACCGCTACATCGAGCACGGCGGCTTCTGGCACCACGAGTTCGCGCCGGGCGAGCGCTACTACAAGATGGCGAACCGCGACTATCTCGAGACCGCTGTGCGCATGGGCTTCATCCCGAAGGCGGAGCCGATCGTCTTCCAGCTCTATTCCGAGGTGCTGCAGAAGTTCCGCCTCGCCGCCCGTGGCCACGGTGCGGTGCAGCCGCCCGACGGCGAGCGCGCCCGCATCGAGGCGCACTTCGACCCGCTGCCGATCTGGTACGTGCCGTTCGAGGAGGCGGCCGAGGGCGACGCGGACTATCCGCTGCACGCCATCACCCAGCGGCCGATGCACATGTACCACTCGTGGGGCTCGCAGAACGCCTGGCTCCGGCAGATCACCAACCAGAACCGTCTGTTCGTCCACCGCGGCACGGCGACCGGGCTCGGCATCTCCGACGACGACTGGGTGTGGATCGAGAGCCGCCACGGCCGCGTCCGCGGCCAGGTGAAGCTCGTCGACGGGGTGAACCCGAACACGGTGTGGACGTGGAACGCCATCGGCAAGCGCAAGGGCGCCTGGCGGCTGAAGGACGGCGCACCGGAGGGCGAGCGCGGCTTCCTGCTCAACCACGCGATCTCCGAGCTGACGCCGCCCGACGCCCGCGGCCGCCGCTACTCGAACTCCGACCCGGTGACGGGGCAGGCGGCCTGGTTCGACCTCAAGGTGCGGCTGATCCGCTGCACCTCCGGCTCCGAGTGCGCCGAGCCGCAGTTCGAAAAGCTGCCGTGCCCGCCGAACATGCCGGCGGTGCCGGAGACGTCGCACTTCGGCGAGAGCTTCCGGAAGGAACGCGAGCACGAGGAGGCCGGCCGATGACCTCGCTCCCGCACGCGACCAGCGACGTCCGCCTCGGCCTCGTCATCGACCTCGACACCTGCGTCGGCTGCCAGGCCTGCGTGACGGCGTGCAAGGAATGGAACACCGGCGGCCACATGGCGCCGCTCACCGACTACGACCCCTATGGGGCCGCGCCGGACGGGGTGTGGTTCAACCGCGTCCATTCCTACGAGCACACCAAGGCCGACGGCTGCGGCGAGACCGTGCACTTCCCGCGCTCGTGCCTGCACTGCGAGACGCCGGCCTGCGTCACCGTCTGCCCGACGGGGGCCTCCTACAAGCGCGCCTCGGACGGCATCGTGCTGGTCGACGAGGACAAGTGCATCGGCTGCAAGCTGTGCAGCTGGGCCTGCCCCTATGGCGCGCGCGAGTTCGACACCGACGTCGGCGTGATGAAGAAGTGCACGCTCTGCGTCGACCGCATCTACAACGAGAACCTGCCCGAGGCCGACCGTGTGCCGGCCTGCGTCGCCTCCTGCCCGACGGGGGCCCGCCACTTCGGCGACCTCGGCGATCCCGCCTCGCCGGTGTCGCAGCTCATCGCCGAGCGCGGCGGCGTCGACCTGATGCCCGAGCTCGGCTACCGGCCGACCAACAAGTACCTGCCGCCGCGCACCCGCAAGGCGGCCGAGCCGGCGCCGGCGCTGACGGCGACCGACGGCGTCGGCGGCCTGCTCGGCTGGGTCGACCGCATCCTGTCGCGCTGACGAGACGAGCGAGACCCCATGCATCCCGCCTTCTCCGTCATCGCCTTCACCGTCTGCTCCGGCGCCGGCTTCGGCCTTTTGGCGCTCGTCTCCGCCGGCGCGGCGCTCGGCCTGATCCCCGCCGACCGGCTCCTCGGCTTCGTCGCGATGGGGCTCGGGCTGGCGCTCGCCTGCGGCGGGCTGCTGTCGTCGACCGCCCACCTCGGCCGGCCGGAGCGGGCGTGGCGGGCGTTCTCGCAGTGGCGCTCGTCGTGGCTGTCGCGCGAGGGCGTGGCGGCGGTCGCCACCATCCTCGCGGCCGTGGCGCTCGCCGCCGGCTGGGTCTTCCTCGGCCGCACCGACGGCGCCTTCGCCGCCGCGGGGCTCGCGACCGCCGTGCTGTCGGTCGCCACCGTCTCGACCACGGCGATGATCTACGCCTCGCTGAAGCCGATCGCCGCCTGGCACTCGCCGCTGACGCTGCCGGCCTACCTGCTGTTCTCGGTGATGACGGGAGCGGGTCTGCTGACGGCGCTGCTGTCGGTCTTCGGCCTCGACGTGCGGGCCCTCGCCGCGGTGGCCGCCGTGCTGGCGCTCGCGGGCTGGGTGCTGAAGCGCGCGGTCTGGCACCGCAACGCCGACCATCCTGGCGTCTCGACCCTCAACAGCGCCACCGGCCTGAAGGGCGGGATGGTGCGGTCGCTGGAGTGGCCGCACACGGAGGAGAACTATCTCCTCAAGGAGATGGGCTACCGCGTCGCCCGCAAGCACGCTTTGAAGCTGCGCCGCATCGCGCAGGCGCTCGCCTTTGCGCTGCCGCTCGTGCTGTTCGCGCTCGCCGCGGTGGTCGGCGGCGTCGCCGGCACGGTGGCGGCCGTCGTCGCGGCGGTGGTGCAACTCGCCGGCATGCTCGTCGAACGCTGGCTGTTCTTCGCCGAGGCGAAGCACACGGTGACGCTCTACTACGGGCGGTGAGGGGCTCGCCGCACTACGGGCGGTGACGGGCGGCCGCCTTGGCCGGGACCCCTACCCCAACCTCTCCATCCGTCATCGCCCGGCTTGACCGGGCGATCCATCCCGAGCGCAAACGTCTTCCGTCTCATGGGGATGGATGGCCCGGTCAAGCCGGGCCATGACGAGCTCGGGGGTTTGGTGCGGGAGGTGACCCGGTTCCCGCGTGAGCCCCCTCGGGCGGCCCACCCCCGGCAGCGCAACTCACCGCAAGTCGCTCAGGTAGTGCACGTGCTCCGTCAGGCAGCGCGATAGCCTCCATTCGGCGCGGCGGTCGTCCAGCGCGATGGCGAGGCGGTCGATCTCCAGCGCCGGCGTGCCGGCCGGAACGCCGAGCAGCGCCGCGTCGGCGGCCGTGAGCGCCACCGCCTTCAGCCGCTCCTGCGCCCGGCCGATGGTGACGCCGAAGCGGCCGGCATAGAGGCCATAGAGGTTGTTCGGCGGCTCCATCGCGGCGAGGCCCTCGACCATCGCCTCCGGCACGACGATGTCCTCGACGATCACCGGCACCCCGGCGAGCCGGCGCAGGCGGCGGATGCGCACCACCGTCGCGCCGTCGTCGAGCGCCAGGCGCTCGCGCTCCGCCTCGTCAGCCTCGGCGGCCGTGACCGACAGCACCTCGCTGTCGGGGAAGGAGCGGGCGCCGTCGTCCGGCACCAGCTTGAAGAACTGGAAGAGGATGCGCGTCTCGTCGTGCTCGGCGACGAAGGTGCCGCGGCCCTGGCGGCGAACGAGCAGCCGCTCCGCCGTCATCGCGTCGAGCGCCTTGCGGACGGTCCCCTGGCTGACGCCGAGCTCGGAGGCGAGCTGCATCTCGCTCGGCAGCATCTCGCCCGGCTGCAGGCGGCCGTCGGCGATGCGCTGCACCAGAACGTCGCGGATCTGCTGGTAGAGCGGGCGGAAGCCGATGCTCCCCGCCGTCCCCGCGCCGCCGCCGTCCCGCCCGTCCGCCATCCGCCCTCGACCTCCCTGTCACCGCCACGAACCGGTGCACGCGCCCGTGTTGGCAGTGGACACGCGTCATGTATCTTATATAAGACCTTCACGTCGAGCCCGTCGCCGCGGCCGGCCCGACCCGCACATCCGGGAGCGAACGGACCATGAGCATTCCCCAACTTCTCGCCCACGGCCCGCACGACAATGTCGGCGTGGTGGTGGTCGAGGGCCTGAAGGCCGGCACCGAAGCCTTCTGCGTCATCACCGAGAACGACACGTCCTTCACGATGACCGTCAACGCCGACATCCCGATCGGCCACAAGGTGGCGCTGAAGGATCTCGTCGCCGGCGACACGGCGGTGAAGTACGGCGAGGACGTCGGCAAGATCGTCGCGGCGGTCGCCAAGGGCGGCCACGTCCACACCCACAATCTCAAGACCAAGCGCTGGTGAGGAGAACGGCCATGGCCGACTACGGCAATCTGACGTTCCAGGGCTGGCGCCGCGAGAACGGGCGCGTCGGCGTCCGCAACCACGTGATCCTGCTGCCCCTCGACGACCTGTCGAACGCCGCCTGCGAGGCGGTCGCCAACAACATCAAGGGGACGATGGCCCTGCCGCACGCCTACGGGCGGCTGCAGTTCGGCGCCGACCTCGACTTGCACTTCCGCACCCTGATCGGCACCGGCTCGAACCCGAACGTCGCCGCCGTCATCGTCATCGGCATCGAGCCGAACTGGACGAACCGCGTCGTCGAGGGCATCGCCAAGACCGGCAAGCCGGTGTCCGGCTTCTGGATCGAGCAGCACGGCGACATCGCGACGATCGCGTCGGCCTCCTACCGCGCGAAGGACTACGTGCAGTGGGCGTCCGAGCTGCAGCGCGAGGAATGCCCGATCGCCGATTTGTGGGTGTCGACGAAGTGCGGCGAGTCCGACACGACGACCGGCCTCGCCTCGTGCCCGACGGTCGGCAACCTGTACGACAAGCTGATCCCGCACGGCATCTACGGCGTCTTCGGCGAGACCTCCGAGATCACCGGCGCCGAGCATCTCTGCAAGAAGCGGGCAGCGTCGCCCGAGATCGCGGAGAAGTGGTACAAGATGTGGAAGTCCTACCAGGACGACGTCATCGAGGCCCACAAGACCGATGACCTGTCGGACTCGCAGCCGACCAAGGGCAACATCGAGGGCGGCCTGACCACCATCGAGGAGAAGGCGCTCGGCAACCTCGAGAAGATCGGCCGCACCTGCACCTATCTCGACGCCCTCGGCCCGGCGGAAGAGCCGGCGAAGGGCCCGGGCCTCTACTTCATGGACACGTCGTCGGCGGCCGCCGAGTGCGTGACCCTGATGGGCGCCGCGGGCTACGTCGTCCACACCTTCCCGACCGGCCAGGGCAACGTCATCGGCAACCCGATCGTGCCCGTGGTGAAGATCACCGGCAACCCGCGCACGATCCGCACGATGCCCGAGCACATGGACGTCGACGTCTCCGGCATCCTGCGCCGCGAGCTGACGATCGAGGCGGCCGGCGACACGCTGATCGACATGGTTGTCCGCACCGCGAACGGCCGTCTCACCGCCGCGGAGGCCCTCGGCCACCGCGAGTTCGTGATGACGAAGCTCTATCGCAGCGCCTGATTTGCGCCGCGCCTGATTTGCGGGGGCGGGGAGGGGCCGGCGCGAGCCGCCCCTCCTTTCTCGCGCATTGAGAGACCGACGGCCGGCGGTGCGACCCGCCGGTCGTTTTCGTTTGCGGACGCGCCCGTCACGGGGCGCCCATCACGGGGCGAGCGTCACCGTGCCGTCGAGGCGCAGCGTCTCGAAGTCGCTGATGAGCACGTCGAGGCGCACCGTCCAGACGCCCGCCACCGGCAGCGTCAGGCCGTCGATCCGCCAGACGCCCTCGGTCTCGGTGGCGGGCCGCCGGATCGGCTCGATGCCGGCCGCCGCGTTGGCGAAGGTCACCCGCACCTCCTTGGCCGGCAGGGCGCCGAAGTCGGCAGTGGGGAGCGCGATCTCGACGGCGAGCGGCCCCGCCCGGCCCGGCGTCAGCGTCAGCGTCGCCATGCCGGCGTCGGTGTGGATGTGGACCTCGGCGGGGGCTGCCGCGGCGGCGGCGAGCGCCCGCGGCGGCGGCGTGAAGCGCCAGAGCGCCAGCGTGCCGACGACGGCGACCGCCAGCACCGCCTCCACCGCGATCACCCGCACGAGGCGGCGGCGCGCGGTGGCGTCGCCGGCGAGCGCCGGCTGCGTCAGCCGCCAGCGGTTGACGGCGGCGAGCACCAGCATCGCCGCCACCAGCGCGAGCTTGGCGAGAAGCACGCGGCCGTAGTCGGTCGTCCACAGGGCCGCCGGGTCCCGCACCTGCACGGCGGCGAGGAAGCCGCCCGTCAGCGCCAGCGCCGCCACCGCCCAGGGCACGATGCGGGAGAAGCTCGCGAGCGCCCGCGTCGCCGTCTCGCTGGCACGGGCCGCGAGCATCAGCGCCAGCGGCACCAGCGCGCCCACCCAGACGGCGGCGGCGGCGACGTGCACCGACACCGCCCGGTGGGTGATCGCCTCCGGCGGTGCCGACGAGGCGTGGCCGCTCAGCGACACCGCGAAGGCGAGCACGGCGAGCGCGATCAGGCCCGTGAGGCGCCGCATCACCAGCGACGGCGCGGCGAGCGACACGGCGGCGAGGCCGGCGGCGAGGAGCGCGCCGCCGACGGTGAGCGTGTAGGGCGAGGCGAGGCCGGCGGCCAGCATCGCCCCCTGAGGGAGGGCCGAGAGCGGCAGCCCGAGCGCATCGAGCCCCTGCAGGGCGACAGCGAACGGGGCGGCGACGGTGGCGAGGCCGAGGGCGCTGCCGACGACGCGGCGGGCGGACGGCAGCGGCGGCCCGCTGGCGAAGGCGAGGAACAGGGCGCCGCCGATGCCGAACAGCACGCCGACGGTCAGCGCGGCACGGCTCGCCCAGACGGCCGCCTCGCGCGCCGGATCGGAGGGGGGCGGCACCCGGGCGGCGCTGCGGTCCGGCGGGGCATCGCCGACCGCGTAGACCAGCGCGCCGCCGACGGGGTGGCCGTCCTGCGAGGCGACGCGGTAGCTCAGCACGTAGGTGCCCTCGGCCGTCACCGGCGGCAGCGGCACGACGAGGGTGTCGCCTTCGAGGCTGGCGCCGGACAGCTCCTGCGTCGCCCCGTCCGGGCCGAGCAGGCGCAGCAGCAGCGGCGCCACCGGCTCGCTGAAGGTCAGGCGCGCCGCGGCGGGCGCGGTGGCGACCATGCCGCCGTCGGCCGGCTCGCTCAGCGACAAGGCGGCGTGGGCCTCGGCGGGCGGTGCGGGGGCAAGGGCGAGCCCGATCACGGCCAGGACGACGGCGAGGAGCACGCTCAGGAGCTTGGTGACCGGGAGACGGCTTGTGGTCATGCGCACGTCGGCTTCATCGGGACAGTCATCGCGTGGACGTCATCGGGCGTTTTCGTCTGTCGACAGAGGTCGAAGGCTCGGCACGGCGGCGCGGGATCGTGGGTCGGGGAGGCGCCGTGGCGCCTCCCCGGTGTCGTCGCGATCGCCTCAGCTCTTCGGCTGCAGCAGCACGCCGGGCGCGGGCGACTCGTAGTCGTCGGCGCTCTTGCCGGCCTCGGGGATCTCGATCCAGCGCTCCGCCTTGGTGGCGCACTCCTGCACGGTCGGGAAGTAGAGCACTTCGTTCACCGGCAGCCCGTCGGTGAGCCGGCCGCGGAAGACGAACTCGTCATAGTGCTCGTCGAGGAGCTCGCCCGTCCAGACGATCTCGGTGACGCCCGCGCTCATCGGCGTGCCGTAGTAGTCGTAGGTCTTGGCGTAGGGGCCCTTCACCGTCTCGAGCGTCCAGCCGGCCTTCGGCATCGGCTTCACGGCGATGACGCCCTCGGGGATCTTGATGCGCACCTTCAGCGTGGCCTCGCCTTCGCAGCCGTGCGGCACGCGCAGGACCGCTTTGTAGGTCGAGCCGACCTTTGCCTCCTGCACTTCCAGCGTGGCGTGGGCGAAGGCGGTGGCGGTGCCGGCCGCGAGGAGGGCGGCGGCGAGGATGGTCGTCTTCATGGCAGTCGTTCCTGTGGACAAGCGCCGTCCGTCGCGCGGACGAGGCGCACGTTGGGGGTTGGCCGGCGCGGGGGCGCCGGACCGGTTCAGTCGGGGGTGCGACGGCGCGGGAGCGCCGCCGGGTCACTGCGGGGTGTGGGCCACCGGCGCCTTGGCGCCGATCGGCGCGACGACGAACTCCACCGGCATCGTGCCCGCCTTCTCGAAGGTGAGCGTGCCGGCGACGTGCTGGCCTTCCTTCAATGGTCCGGCG
Organism: Pseudoxanthobacter soli DSM 19599; assembly: GCA_945898215.1. Classification (GTDB taxonomy): domain Bacteria; phylum Pseudomonadota; class Alphaproteobacteria; order Rhizobiales; family Segnochrobactraceae; genus CAMDHY01. The sequence continues at coordinate 19,200 of CAMDHY010000051.1, forward strand.
AGGTCCATCAGCATCAGGTGATAGGACCCCGGCTTCAGCTCGACCGAGCCGTCCGCCGGCACCGGCAGACCGTCGGCGAGCGGCCGCATCGTCATGACGCCGTCCGTCACCGCCATCTCGTGGATCTCCACCCGGGCGGCGACGTCGGCGGTGGCCGACACGAGCCGGTCGGGCGTCGAGCCGTGGTTCTCGATGGTGGCGAACGCGCCGGCGACCTTGGCGCCCGGCGGCGTCGCCCGCGCCCACGGCTGCTCGACGTGCACCGGGCTTGCGTCGTGGGCGAGGACCGGCTGCAGGGCGGCGAGCGAGAGGGCGATGGCGAGCGCCGTCAGGGCGAGCTTCGCCTCGATGTCGTGAAAGACCGAGGCGAGGCGCGCCGCGCGGGCGATACCTGCCGGACGATGGGTGAACGTCATGGAATGCTGGCTCCGCTGGGACCCGCGCCGCGGCGTCTGCCGTTCGGCCGGGATCCGGATCTTCGAGGATGCCGGTCGCGGCGCATGAGGCGCCGGAGACGGCTTCGACGAGAGATCAGGCGGGTGGGCCGCGTGGCCCGAGCGGGCCGATCGCCGGGGCGCCGGGGACGGCGGCGAGGCGCGGCCGCAACGGCGCGGAAAGGTGCCAGGTGAGGGGGGCGTCGAGACCCGCCGCGCTGGCCGCCGGCAGCGCGGCGCCGAGGACGAAGGCGCAGTGGGCGAGGCAGTCGAGATCGCGGTGATGGGCGGGCGGCTCGTCGGACGTGCCGTGGCCGGCGCCGTCGAACGAGCAGATGACGCCTCCGAAGGCATCCAGCACAGGTGCCGGGGTGGCCGCGGCCGTGCCGGCGCCGACGCCGGCGAGGAGCGCCTGCAGCACGAGCGCATAGGCGGCGAGGATTGCCACCCACCGTCGCCGCTCGCGCCGCCACTCAACCATCAAGGGCCTCGATCCGTTCGTCGAACCGTCTCCTAGCACGACACCCGCGGCGATGGAACGCGACGCCGCGTCTCTCTCTCGCCCGGCGACCCCGATCCCAAGGCCGCGCGCGTCACACGGCCGTCCGTTCGACCGGCTCCGGCTCCCCCGCCTGCTCGATGCGGTCGCCACCGGCGCGCTTGGCGACGTACATGGCGCGGTCGGCCTGCGACAGCAGCGCGTCGAGGGAGGCCGCCGCCCCGTCCGCCAGCCCGAAGCTCGCGGTGGTGCGGACGAGCACGCCGCCACCGACGTCGATCTCCAGACGGCTCACCGCCGCGCGCAGGCGCTCGGCGACCGCCATCGGGCCGCCCGGCGTGTCGACCGGCAGTGCGGCCGCGAACTCCTCGCCGCCGGTGCGGGCGAGCACGGCCGTCGCGGGCGCGGCGGCGCGGCCCGCCGCCGCCACGGCAGCCAGCACGAGATCGCCGGCGGCGTGGCCGTGGGTGTCGTTGATCGCCTTGAAGTGGTCGATGTCGAAGACGACGACGGCGAAGCCGGTGCCCACGGCGCGGCAGGCCTCGAGCTGCGCCGCCGCCACCGACAGGAAGTGTCGCCGGTTCGGCAGCCGCGTCAGCTCGTCGGTGCGGGCGAGCAGCGTCAGCTCTTCTTCGAGCCGGCGGCGGGCCTCGATCTGCGCCCGCAGCTCGCGGCTGATCCGGTAGAAGCGGTGCGCCACGAGGGCGGCGGCGACGAGCAGCGTCACCGCCGCTGCCAGCGAGACATAGGGCCAGAGCGGCTGCCCGGGCGGGCGTTCCTCGAAAACGAGGCCGGCCAGCGATGCATCCGGCGGCATCATGCCGGCCTCGGCGAACACGTCGGCGATGTGGCGCCAGCGCGTGCCGCTGCCGTAGCCGATGTCGACGATGTCGGAGAGCATCAGCCGGCGGATGTCGTTCGCCTCGAACTCGAGCTTCTGGCGCGACATCCCCGGCGCATACTGCCGCTGGATGAGCTCGATGATCTCGCCGGTGTGGCGGAGCGCATAGGCCCAGCCGCGCAGCGTCGCCTCGCGCACCGCCCGCACCGTCTCGGGGCGCGCGGCGGCGAAGCGGGCATCGACGAACAGGGTGTCGCCGTAGAAGTCGATGCCGATCTCGCGCGGGCTCCACATCTGGAACGGCACCCCGGCGACCAGGAGGTCGAAGGGCTCGGTCGTGGTGTAGGCCGAGATCGCGTCGACGCCCTCGGCGAACAGCCCGACCGCGTTGCCGGTGTGCGGCACCACCGTGATCGAGCCGGGTGGCACGCCCGACGTCTTCAGATAGGCCTCAACCTCCGCCGAGTGGGCCTCCAGCGCCAGCCGGCGGCCGACGAGGTCGCGCGGGCCGTCTAGGCCGGCTTCGGTGCGCGTCAGGATGACGAAGGGCGAGTGCTGGAAGATCGGCGCCACCACCAGGATCGGCGCGCCGGCGGTGCGGTCGATGACGAGCGAGGAGTTGCCGATGCCGAATTCGGCGCCACCCGCGGTGACGACGCCGACCGGGTCGACCTCCGGTCCCCCCTCCAGGATGCGCAGGTCGATGCCGGCGTCGCGGTAGTAGCCCTGCGCCAGCGCCGCATAGAGCCCGGCGAACTGGAACTGGTGGGTCCACTTCAGCTGGACGCGGACGATGTCCTGGGCCAACGCCGCCGCGGACGACAGGACGAGGGCGACGAGCACCAGCGCCAGGCACGCGCCCACCCGCGCCGAGCTCGCACCGAACCGCCGCGGTCCCCGCGTCCGTCTCCCCCCGGTGGCCACGTCGGCGATGTTCCCCCGCAGAGATCGCTCTCTCGGGGAAGGCTATGGCAGCTTTCGTGCCGCCTGACCGCGACGGCGGCCCCGCCGCGTCACATGAAGAGCTTCTCGCCCTCGGCGCCGCTGTAGAGGCTCGCGACGCTGTCGCCGTAGCCGTTGTAGAGCTTTGTGGGCACCCGGGTGCCGGTGCCGATCAGCTCCTCGGTCGCCTGGCTCCAGCGCGGGTGCGACACCTCCGGGTTGACGTTCGCCCAGAAGCCGTACTCGGACGGCTGCAGGTCCTCCCAGAAGCTCCGCGGCCGCTCCTCGACGAACGAGAAGCGCACGATCGACTTCACCGACTTGAAGCCGTACTTCCACGGCACAGCGAGCCTGAGCGGCGCGCCGTACTGCTTCAGGATCGGCTTGCCGTAGATGCCGGTGACCATGAAGGCGAGCTCGTTGGTCGCCTCCTGGATCGTCAGCCCCTCGACATAGGGCCACGGCCAGCGGGTGTCCTTCTGGCCCGGCGCCACGTCGGGGTCGAGGAAGGTTTCCATGCGCACGTACTTGGCCGCGCCGAGCGGGCGGGCGTAGTCGACGAGCTTCGCCATCGGGAAGCCCGTCCACGGCACCGCCATCGCCCACGCCTCGACGCAGCGGTGGCGATAGAGCCGCTCCTCCAGCGTCATGGCGCGGATGAGCGTGTCGATGTCGACCGTCTTCTCCTGTTCGACGAGGCCGTCGAAGCGCACCTGCCACGGGCGGATCTTCAGGGCCTGCGCCGTCTCCCAGATCCCCTTCGTCCAGCCGAACTCGTAGAAGTTGTTGTAGGTCGACGTCACGCTCTCCGGCGTGATCTCGCGGTCGAGGGTGAAGGCGGGGTTGCGCTTCGCCGGATAGAGGTCGGCCGTCGGGTCCGGCTCGGGCGGCGCGGGGGGCGCCTTCTTCTCCGACGAGAACAGCCCGCCGAAAAGGCCGTCGGCAGCCGCCGGCGCCGTCCCAGCGGCGAGGCTGCCGGCGGCGAGCGTCGTGCCGGCGAGGCCGGCGAGGACGCGGCGGCGGTCGAGGAACAGCGCCTCGGGGGTGGCGGACGCCTCAGGCATGTCCCAGGGGCGGCGGCGGCGGATCAGCATGGTGTCGTCCTCGCGGTACGGTCGAAGTGTCGCCCGGTGGTCCCGGGCCGAGATGTAGCGTTCCGCCTGCGGCCGTCCACTCGGGACACGCGCGCGAGACGGCGGCCGGCGCCTGCGCCCGGACCCGTCTCCTCTTCGCCGCGACTGTCGCCGCCGTTACGCCGCGTCGCGCCGGTGCCGCTCGACGACGTCGCTGGCGAGCCGCCCCGTCACCTCGGCGAGGTGGTCCGGCCGGCTGGTGAAGGTGCCGGCGCCGGCGGTCGCCGAGCGCACCTCGACGATGAGATCGCCGATCTCGGCGGCCGGGATCAGCGTCGCCACGCAGTCCCAGCCGGGCCAGCCGGGGCGGGGCTCGAAGCCGGTGATCTGGCCGCGCCGGGCGGAGACGATGGCGTTGATGCGCGCCGTCGCCTCGGCCGGGCAGACCACCTCGACGGCGAGGACCGGCTCGAGCAGCACCGGCCCGCCCTTCTCCAGCCCCTCGCGCATCGCGTGGTGCGTCGCCTGCTTGAAGGCCATCTCGGAACTGTCGACGCTGTGGTAGCTGCCGTCGATCAGCGTCACCTCGATGTCGACGACGGGAAAGCCGAGCGGCCCGGCCGACAGCGTCTCGCGCGCGCCCGTCTCCACTGCCGGGATGTACTGGCGCGGCACGACGCCGCCGGTGATGCGGTCGACGAAGGAAAAGCCCGTGCCGCGCGGTCTGGGCGCGATCTCCAATGTCACGTCGGCGAACTGGCCGTGGCCGCCGGACTGCTTCTTGTGGCGGCCGCGCACGGTCGCCGCCGTGCGGATCGTCTCCTTGTAGGCGATGCGCGGCGGCCGGCTCGTCACCGCGATGCCGTACTTGGCGGCGAGGCGTTCCAGCGCGACGCGCAGGTGCATCTCGCCCTGGCCGCCGAGGCGCGTCTCGCCGGTGTCGCGGTCGATCTCCAGCGCGAGGCCGAGGTCCTCGTCGAGGAGCTTGGCGACGGCGGCGGCGAGCTTCACCTCGTCCTTGCGCTCGGTGGGCTGGATGGCGCGGGCGATCACCGGCGGGGGTGGCCGGATTTCGACGAGGTCGAGGACCTTGGCGCCACTCGCCAGCGTCGCGCCGGTGCGCGCCACTTCGAGACGCGCCAGCGCCACCGTCTCGCCGGCGGTGGCCGGCCCACGCTTGCCGAGCTCGGTCCCCATCATCTTCATGACGCCGGCGACGCGGCCGCTGTCGCCGGTCGAGCGGGTGAGCTGGGTGCCCTCCTGGACGCTGCCGGCGAGCACGCGGGCGACCGCGATCTTGCCGCCGTGGGCGGTGTGCAGCGTCTTCACCACCTGCACCACCGTCTCGCCGCCGGCCGAGAGCCCGAGGCGGTCGCGCGTCGCGGCGATCGTCGGCGCCTCGTGGCGGAGCGCCTTCAGGAGGCGGAGGATGCCGTTGCCGCGCTCGGCCGAGCCGAGGAAGACCGGGCAGATCAGGCCCTCGCGCATCTCGCGGGCGAGGTCGTCGAAGATGCGGTCGCGCGGCGGCTCGATGTCGGAGAGGAGTTCCTCCATCAGCGCATCGTCATAGTCGGCGATGCGCTCCAGCATCTGGAAACGCGCCTCGACCTCCGCCGCCCGCTCGGCGTCGGGAATGGCGATCGTCTCGGAGGCCGCGTGCTCGCGGTAGACGAAGGCGCGCTCGAGCGCGAGGTCGATGAAGCCGGTGGCGATGCCGTCGGCCCAGATTGGCACCTGGCGCAGCACCAGCGGCACGCGGCTCGCCCCCTGCAGCACGCCGAGGGCGCCGCGCACGCCGCCCTCCGCCTTGTCGATCTTGTTGAGGAAGAGGATGCGCGGGATGCCGCGCTCCTCGAGGTCCTTGAGGATCACCTGCAGCGCCGGCACCTTGCGCTCGTCGGCCTCGCAGACCACCACCGCCACGTCGGCGGCGGCGAGCGCCCCGGCCGCCTCGCACTGGAATTCGAGCGATCCCGGGCAGTCGAGGAAGGTGTAGCGGTCGCCGAGGAACCAGGTCTCGGCGATGTTGAGCTCGACGCTCATGCGGTGGGCGCGCGCCTCGGGGCTGGCGTCGCCGACGGTGGTGCCGTGCAGCACCGAGCCCGGCCGCGGGATGGCGCCGGTGCGGGCGAGGATCGCCTCCATCAGCGAGGTCTTGCCGCTGGCGAGCGGTCCGAGGAGCACGACGCAGCGGGCCGCCGCGGCGTCCGCACCGACCGGTCGCGGGCTGCCGACCCCCGCCGGCCGGTTGATCGTCGCCGTGTCGCCGTCGCCTCTCCTGTCGCTCGCCATGGCGGCCGCCTCCCGTTGTTCCGGTTTCACCGTTCCCGTTTCGTTCGAAGGCGGCCATGCCCCGGTGTCGTCGTCGCCGCGCCCGGAGCCGGCCGCTCCTCCCGGTCCGTATGGTCGCAGCGGCGAGGCCGGGGCGCAAGCGGCGCGTGGCGGCGGGGGAGGCGGGCGCGATGGGCGGCCGGGCAGGGTCGCGGCAAGGGTGACGGCGGGTTCTCGGCGGCTCCGCCGCTCAGCCCCCCCGCACCCAGAGGGTGACGGGGTTGTGGTGTGTTTTGAGGGCTTTGGATGGGGTTGGGTTGGCGGCTGGGGGTGGGTCGATGGGCTGGAGGCCGGCCCGGGCGGCCTCGGCGGGGTCGAGGGGTGGCGTGGTGGTGTCGTGGAGGAGGATCGGTGCGCCGGGGGCGGCGAGGCGGGCGAGCTCGGCGAGGAGGGTGGCGTCGGAGACGGTGGCCCCCGTCTGCGAGGAACCTCTCCGGGCGTCCGTCGCAGAGCGTCCGGCGGCGTCGCCCGTGTTGCGAGTGTCCATGGCGAGGACGAGCTGGCGGCTTTTGTCGGCGAGCGGCAGGCGGCGGCCGGTGGCGAGCGTCTCGCGGAGCTCGGCGGCGGTCAGTTGCGGGCCCTGGAAGGCGCGGGCGCAGACCTCGGCGAGCTTTGCGCCGGCGCCGACGACGAGGGCCGGCAGGCGGCGGTTCAGCCACGGCGAGACGGCGAGCACGGCATAGACCGCGCGGTCGGCCGGCGACGAGCCGCAGCCGGGGCAGCGCGCGCGGAGGGGGGCGGGGCCGGGGCCGGGGCCGGGGGCGGGGGCGGGGGCATGGGCGGTGGCATGGGCGGTGGCATGGGCCGCGTTACCCGGTCCCTCATCCGCCCCCTCGGCGAGGAACGCCGGTCCGGTCCAGCCGCAGAGGTTGCAGTGGCGGGCGCGGCCGCTCGCGATGGCGTCGAGCGCCGGCAGGTCGGCGAGCGTCGGCGGGTGGGCGGCGAGCACGCGCTCGTCGATCCGCTCCATCAGCCCCGGCCGCGTCTTGCGGTAGAGCGACAGGATCCCCGGCACCTCGGCGAGCCTCCAGCCCTCGCTCTCGGCGGCGTAGCTGAACTCGACGTCGGTATAGTCGTGCGGCACCGCGTCCGAGAAGCCGCCGATGGCGTCCACCATCGCCCGCCGGATGGCGAACAGCCCGCCCTGCACGTGCTCGAACGGCCGGTCGGGGTTCTCAGCCGCGAAGCCCTGGTTGCGGAACTTCTCGAACAGCCGCACGCCGGTCGGATAGTCCTTGCCGGTGAGGTAGCTCGGGGCGTGGCAGAGCGTGCCGGCGAGGCCGACCTGCTCGTCCTCGGCGAGCGCGTGCACGAACGGCAGCTCCCAGCCCGGCGCCAGCGCAAAGCCCTCCTTGCCGCAGACGTAGATGACGACGTCGGACGTGCCCTCCGCCATCGCCCGGTTGGTGCCGGGGCCGACGAAGGCGTTCTCGTCGTTCAGCACCAGCGTCATCGACGGCCGGCGCTGCTGCTCGGCCACCAGGATCCGCCGCGTCTCGTCGCCGCTCAGATTGTCGACGACGACGAGGTGGAACGGGCTCGCGGTGAAGCGGTGCAGCCGGTCGATCACCTCGACGAGCTCGGCCGGGTTGTTCCAGGCGACGATGACGAGGTCGACGCCGCGGTTCTCCCAGGTGCGCGTCAAGACCCGCATCAAGCGGTCGATGCGGTAGCGCCCGGCCACGGTGGCGATGCCGGCCCGCCCCATCGCCGCCACCTGCTCGGGCGGCAGCGCGAAGTACCGCAGGATCGCCTCGGCCAGCGCCTCGGGCTCGGCCGCCGGCACGGTGACGCCGGTGAGGCCGTCGACGACGAGCTCGCCGAGCCCGCCGATCTCGGTGGCGAGCACCGGCAGGCCGGCGGCCATCGCCTCCAGCACCACCGTCGGGATGCCGTCCATGTCGCCGTCCGCCGCCCGCACCGACGGGCAGGCGAACAGGTCGGCCTCGCGCAGCACCTCGATGAGCGCGTCGCGCCCCTTCACCGGGCCGGCGAGCCGGACGTTGGTCAGCGGCGCTTCCCCGGTTCCGTCCCCGGTTCCGTCTCTGGTTCCTTGGGCGATCAGCGCCGCGAAGCGCTCTTCCAGCTCGCCGTAGCCGTAGAGGTCGAGGGTGATGCCGGCCGCCGCGGTGTCGCCGGCATCCGTGCGCCGCTGCAGGATCGCCATCGCCGCGATCAGCGGCTCGAGGCCCTTCTTCTCCGTAAAACGATGCACCGCGACGATGCGCCTGGTCTCCTGCGCCCGGTCGTCCCGCCGCGCCCCGGCATAGGCGTCGACGTCGACCCCGTTCGGGTTGATCGCGAGCTTTGCCTCCGGCACGCCGCGCTGGATGAGGTAGTCGCGGTGGAAGCGCGCCGGCACGAACACCTTGCGGCAGAACGCCGAGCGGCCGATCTCGCCGACCCGGTTCCGCCGGTCGTTCTCGTGGCGGAAGATGTCCTGCGAGTGGGCGATGAAGGTGAACGGCACCCCCGCCCTCTCGCAGGCCGGCCAGACCATGTCGGTCACCGTCGGATAGGTGAAGTGGGCGTGCACCGCCGTCCGCCCCGTCGCCACCAGCCGTTCGGCGAAGGCGTCCGGCGTCGCCACCCGCTCCCATTCGATCGGGAAGTCGGGCGCAAAATCCTTGTGCGGGCTCTGGCGGCACCAGACCTTCACGTCATAGCCGGCCTCGACCAGATGGCGCAGCTCGTTCAGCACGAACGTCTCCGACGGCACCGGGAAGTGCCAGAGGAAGTAGGCGATGCGCGCGCTCTGCGCGCCGGCAGCCGGCAAAGGCGCGCTTTGCGCGCCGGCAGCCGGCAGTGGGGCGTCGGCAGTCGGGGCCGCGGCGACCGGGGCGGCCGCAGGGGAGACGTCGGACGCGGGGACAGCGCCGGGGCGCTCGCGGGCCGGCAGCACCACCGCGCCTTCGCCGGCCTGCGGCAGCGGCACCGCCAGCGCCTCGGCCGTGATCGCCGGCGCCTCCGCCCGCGCCCCGAACCGCCCGTCGCCCGCGCCCATCCTGCCGTCGCCCGCGCCCATCCTGAACGAGCCCGGGCCGCCCAAGCCACTGTCGCCGTGCGGCGGGGTCGCCAGGATCGCCCGGTAGGCCGCCTGCATCGCCGCCCGGTAGGCCGGCTTGTTGTAGCGCGCCATCACCGAGGCCCGGCCCGCCTCCCCCATCGCCGTGATCAGCGAGCGGTCCGCCAGCAGCGCCGCGACCGCCGCGACCGCCGCCTCCGCCTCGCCATAGGGCACCAGGAACCCCGTCACCCCGTCGTCCACCAGCTCCGGCAGTGCCCCCCACCGATAGGCGATCACCGGACGCCTGGCCGCCATCGCCTCCGCCACCGTGCGCCCAAAACTCTCGGCGAAGCGCGACAGGTTCAACACCACCTGCACCCCGGCGAGCGCCTCCGCCGGACCCTCCGCATAGCCGGCAAACGTGATCGACGCCGGCACCTCACCGGCGGCCTGCCCCGCCTTCAGCGCCTTCACCGTCTCCGTCTCGGGACCGACGACGACGAACTCCGCGTCCGCCAGACCCGCCGCCGCGCAGGCCCGCGCCAGCCGCACGAGATCCTCGAGGCCCTTCTTGGCGACGTTCGAGGAGATCAGCGCGAACCGCACCGGACCCGTCGCCGCCACCGGGTTGTCGAGGTCCAGCGCCGCCGCGTCCACCGCGTTCGCCACCACCAGCACCCGCCGACCGTCCGCCCCCACCGCCGCCACCACGTCCGGCGCCGGCAAGGGCGAGGCCGAAGCCGTCTCCGAAGCCGAAGCCTCGCCCGCCGCCGTCTCCCAAGCCGCCGCGCCGTCCGCCGCCGGCGCCGCGTCCGCCCACGCCTCGCCGCCGTTCCCGGCCTCCGTCGCGCCCGCCGCAGCCTCGCCCGCCGCAGCCTCGCCCGCCGCACCGCCGTCCGCCGCAGCCTCGCCCGCCGCCTCCGGCGACAGCGCCGCCGCATAGGCCGACGCGCACGCCGCCGAGTTCGCGATCACCGCGTCCGACCGCGACCACACCGCCGCGACGATCTCCTCCGCCGACAGACCGATCCGCTCGCACAGCGCCGGGTCGTGCGCCAGGATCTCCCGGGCGTGCACAACCCCCCGCACCCCCGCCCGCCGCGCCGCCACCAAAGGCTCCAGCAGCATCACCGTGTTGACGTGCACCACCTCGGCCCGGAACCGCGCGATCAGCCCCGAAAACGCCGAGACCACCGCCTCCGACGCCGCCTCGCCCCCCCGCCACCACCCGTACGGCAGCACCACCACCTTCGACGACAGCCTCCGAACCGCCGCCGTGTACCCCTCCTCCGCCCGCGGCAGCACCGCCACCACGTTCAGACCAACCCCCGACAGACCCTCCAGCATGTCGAGAAAAGACCGCTCACCACCGAACCGCTCCCGGCCAACAACATGCGCAACAACCAGAACGCTCCCCAGCAAAGGATCGTAGGGCAGATGCCCGGGGAGCTC
>CAMDHY010000052.1 GCA_945898215.1 Pseudoxanthobacter soli DSM 19599
GGCCCCCCCCCCCACCAGCCGGACGCTGTGCCGCCGGAAGGCTGGTGGGAGCCCCCGCATCGTCGCGGCCCACCGTTTGCAAGGCCATCGGCGGACGGCGGACGGCGCCCGGCGGTGGCCGCCGTGACCGATCCCCCGAGAACGACGAAGCGATGACCAGTACCCTTCAGTTCCGTCACGCCGACAAGGCCGTCTCCGGCCGGCCGATCCTGCAGCTCGTCGGGCTGCGCAAGACCTTCGAGAGCTTCGTCGCCGTCGAGACCATCGACCTCGACGTCCGCGAGGGCGAGTTCTTCACCATCGTCGGCCCCTCCGGCTCCGGTAAGACCACGGTGCTGCGCATGCTCGCCGGCATGGAGCGGCCGACGAGCGGCGACATCGTGCTGCGCGGCGAGCGCGTCAACGACCTGCCGCCAAACCGCCGCCCGACCTGCCTCGTCTTCCAGTCGCTGGCGCTGTTCCCGCACAAGACTGTCGGCGACAACATCGCCTTCCCGCTGAAGATGCGCGGTGAGGGCAAGGCGACGCGCCGCGCCCGCGCGCTCGAGCTGATGCGCATGGTGCGGCTGCCGGAGAGCTATCTCGACAAGAACGTCATGAAGTGCTCCGGCGGCGAGCGCCAGCGCGTCGCCCTCGCCCGCGCCTTCGCCTACGACCCGGAGATCCTGCTGTTCGACGAGCCGCTCTCGGCCATCGACTACAAGCTGCGGAAGACGCTCGAGAAAGAGCTGAAGGACATCCACAAGGACACCGGCAAGACCTTCATCTACATCACCCACAGCCTCGAGGAGGCGATGGTGATGTCGGACCGCATCGGCGTCATGCGCGCCGGACGGCTGGTGCAGGTCGGCACGCCGGAGGAGATCTACAACCGGCCGAAGGACAAGTTCGTCTCCGAGTTCATGGGCGAGGTGAACGTCATCGGCGTCCGCCGCCGTCCCGACGGCGGCCACGAGGGCGTCGACCTGCCCGGCACCTTCACGCTGTCGGTCGACGCGCCGGCGGGCGACGCCTTCGTCGTCGTGCGGCCGGAGGTGGTGCGCTTCCTCGACAAGCCGGAGGACGCCGACAACCACCTCTCCGGCATCGTCTACAACGAGTACTCCCTCGGCTCGCGCATGCAGTACCAGGTGCGCGTCGGCGACAAGGTGGTAATCGTCGAGCAGTCGCGCCGCAACGCCTGGACCGGCGGGCTCGACCAGCCGGTGCTGATCGGCTGGGACGCCCGCGACGCCATCGTAGTCGAGGCGTGAGATGAGCGTCGCCGACACCGCGCCCCCGGCCGCCGCCGTCGCGCCCGCTGCCGCGAACGAACGGAGCCTGAAGCTATTGTCGGCGGGCGCGCGCTGCTCCCTGCCGGTGGCGATCCTGCTGGTGCTGGGCTTCGTCGCGCCGCTGATCACCGTGATCGCCTACTCGTTCGCCGAGCCGCGCTCGTTCACGGTGTTCCAGACCTTCACGCTGGCAAACTTCGCCTCGATCTTCGACGGGGCGAACACCGTGTGGATGTCGTTCGCCTGGTCGCTGGCGCTCGCCGGCTTCACCGTGGCGGCGCTGGCGGTGGTCGCCTATCCGATCGCCTACGGCCTCGCCCGGCTGTTCGGCCGCTGGTCGGGCCTCGTCTCGGTGCTGTTCGTCTTCCCGCTGTTCATCTCCGAGAACGTCCGGCTCTATGGCTGGGTGCTGTTCTTCATCAAGGGCGGGGTGCTCGACGGGACCTTGAAGACGCTGTTCGACGGCTCCGGACCAGACGTGCTGTTCACGCCGGGTATGATCCTGTTCGGCATGGTCTATGTCTATCTGCCGTTCATGCTGTTCCCGATGACACTCGGCCTGTCGCTGGTGCCGTGCGACCTCGTCGAGGCCGCCCGCGATCTCGGAGCGAGCCGCCTGCAGATCTGGCGCGAAGTCGAGCTGCCACTCGCCATGCCCGGCATCATGGTCGGCATGCTGCTCACCTTCGTGCTGGCGGTCGGCGCCGTCGCCGAGGCGAAGGTGCTCGGCGGGCAGTCGATCATCGTCATCACCCACGACATCGAGATCGCCTTCACCTACGCGCAGAATTGGCCGCTCGGCTCGGCGCTGGCGGTACTCTTGATGCTGATCATCGCCGGGGTGACGCTGGTCGCGCTGTCGAAGCTCGACCTAGACCGCATCCTCGGGAGGCGGTGAGATGGAGCAATCGACGAAGCGCACCAAGGCGCTGATCGCCGCCTGGACCGCCTTCGTGGTGGTGGCGATCTACATGCCGGTCGCCTGCGGGGCGCTCGCCTCCCTCGGCAAGGGCCGCTACTTCACCTTCCCGATCCGCGCCTGGTCCACCGACTGGTGGACGCGCACGATGGATTCAATCGAGATCGGCCAGCTGGTGCGCACCTCGCTGCTGGTTGCCGCCTGCGTGACGGTGGTGGCGGTCGTGATCGGCTATTTCGGGGCGCTCGCCTTCGCCCGCTACAACTGGCTCGGCCGGCGGACCTTCCAGAAGATCGTGCTGCTGCCAATCTTCTTCCCGCAGCCGGTGCTGGGCCTTGCCCTGTTGCTCTGGTTCAACGCCGTCGGCATCCCGCTGTCGTGGCAGACGGCGGTGGTGGCCCACCTCGTCTGGATCGTGCCGGTGGTGACGCTGGTCATCGCCACCCAGGTCTATTCGTTCGACCCGACGCTGGAGGAGGCCGCCTTCGACCTCGGCGCCAGCCGCTGGCAGGTGATGCGCGAGGTGACGCTGCCGATCCTGTGGCCGGGCATCTGGTCGGGCGCGCTGTTCGCCTTCCTCTTGTCGTGGGGCAACTTCCCGCTGTCGCTCTACACGACGGGGGCCGACTCCACCGTGCCGGAATGGCTCTATGCCAAAATGGTCGCCGGCTACACACCGATGGTGCCGACGCTCGGCACGATGAGCACGATCGGCGCGGCGCTGGCGCTGCTGTTCGGCTGGATCGCGCTGACGGTGGCCCGGCGGCGGCAGCAGAGCGGCGGGTGAGCCGCTGACGGCCCCTCAGCCCTCGCGGCCGCCGATGGCGGCGAGGACGCTCTCGATCGTCGCGAGACCCCGCTCGACGTCGGCCGTCTTGCCGGACATGTAGATGCGGCCGGCGGCGCCGATCATCTGGACGTCGACAAGCGTGAGCTTCGGTGCGGCGCGCTCGGCCTCGTTGGCGGCGATCGCGGCATAGAGCGCCGGCACCATCTCGCAGACGAGCAGCGTCTCGCCCGGCAGGATCATCGAGGCCTGGCGGTTGCGGTTGATGATCACCGCGTGCTGGTCGGAGATGTCCTCGATGATGTCGGCATAGAGCACGCGGGGCTTCAGCTGCTCGCCGTCCCCGGCACCGATGCCGGCGAGGATGGCCGCCCCCGCCGCCTGCAGCTTGGCGGGGTCGTCGCCATGCAGCTCGAGGATGCCGAACTGGCGCTCGACGAACAGGATGCCGGGCTCGAGGTCCGGGTCGGCCTTGAGCGCGAGGTCGATGACGCGCTCGATCATCAGGCCGGGCGCCACCTCGATGATGAGGGCGTGCTGGCCGGCGAACGGCGGGTAGCCGCGGGCGCGGGTCGGCGTGCCCATGTAGGCGGCGAACTGCGGCTGCAGGTCGGCCACCGTCAGATAGACGCGCAGGTCGCCGCGCTTCGGCGCCGGCGCGGCCGGCGTCGGAGCCGGGGCCGCGGCCGCCGGGACGGCGCGCTTCGGGATCGGTCTCGCCACCATCATCTCCTCGCCGACCGGCAACCGGCCTAACAGCTGGCTCCGCGGACGGTGCCTCGCTGGCCGTGCGAAGCCCTTCGCACGAGCGGCCGGCAACTCCTGATCGTCCCCCACCCGACCGGACGGCCGGGTCGGTCGCAGCCAACCCGTCGACAGGTGCCGGTCACGCGGCACCTGTCAGGGCCGCGGGCTCACTTCGCCGACATGCCGGCCGTGAAGTGCTTCGCCACGTCGGCGTGGGGGCGCGGGATGACGTGGACGGAGACGAGGGTGCCGACCTGGCCGGCGACTTCCGCGCCCGCCTCGGTGGCGGCCTTCACGGCGCCGACGTCGCCGTTGATGATCACCGCGACGAGACCGTCGCCGACCTCTTCGCGGCCGATGATCGTCACGTTGGCGGCCTTCACCATGGCGTCGGCGGCGGCAAGCGCCGCGACATAGCCCTTGGTCTCGATCATTCCGATGGCGTTGCTGGACATCTGTCCCTCCTTGGGTGGGCGTTCGGTTCGTGGGTCTTTGTTCAGCTTATCGGCTGAAGATCTGCCGGCTCAGGACTTGCCGGTTCAGGACTTGGCGCCCTCGTCGATCGAGGCGACGATCAGGGCGTCGATCGGCGGGGCCTTGCCGGGGAACCAGCCAGCGGCGACCGAGCCGGTGGCGATGACCACCTGCTCGCCCTCGCCGCAGCCGAGCGGATCGAAGGCGAGGAGCCGCGAGGTCGAGCCGTCGATGACCACCTCGAGGATGGTGCCGGCGGGCATCTCGGGGAGCCGCTTGGTCGACCAGACGCGGCCGGTGACGGTTGCGCGCAGCATCTAGCGTCGTGCCTCCAGCTTGAGCCCCAGCGCCCGTGCCTTGTCGCGGGCGAGCGGCGTCACCACCGCCCCCGGCGCCAGCACGATGGTGCCGGCCTTGGCGTGGGCGACGATCTTCGCCTCGGTGACGGTGCCCGACAGCACGACGGCGGCCGGGGCGACGGGTGCGGCGGTCGGTGCGGACGGGGCGGCCCGGCCGCCGATCAGCGAGAAGCGATGGCGGCCGGCCCGGATGGCGGCGCCCGTCGTCGGATCGTCGAGCAGCGCCGTGAGCCGGCGCACGAAGCTCGCGAGGTCGGCATCCGACGTGATCGCGACGGGTTCGACGGCGGGTGCCGCGGTGCCGGGCGTGGAATGCGTGGCGGACGCCGTCGGTCCGGAAGCAGCGGAGCCGTTCGTCGCGATCCGCGGCGCGCCCTTGCGGCTCGCCAAGGCCTCGCGCAGCACGTCGCGGACCATCGCCCTGAGTTCGGCCTCGCTCATCGTGCCGCCTCCGCCACGAGCTCGAGGGCAGCGATGGCCGCCTCGGCGGCCGCCTTCACTTCCGATTCCGTGCCCGACAGATAGAGCCGGCCGGTGGCGCCGATCATCCGGTAGTCGACGACCTTCACCGTCGCCGCCTTCTCGGCCGCGTTGCAGGCGAGGATGGCGTAGGCGGCGGGCTCGGCCTCGAGCACGAACAGCGTCTCGCCGGCAAGCACCATCGAGCCGCCCTTGTTGCGGTTGATCAGGAAGGCGTGCAGCGGGTCGATGCGGCTGACGATCTGCGACGCCAGGATCCTCGGCTTCATCGCCGCCGAGGCCTCGACGCCGAGATGGCGCAGCACCGCGCTCGCCGCCGCCTTCACCGCCGAGGTCGAGCGGGAATGGAACTCGAGGTAGCCGAACTGCCGCTCGACGACGAGGATGCCGCCCTGCACCTCCGCCTCCTTCAGCGCGGTGTCGGTGAGCGCCTCGATGTCGAGGCCGGGGGCGACCTCGACGATCTGCGCCGCCATGCCGGTGCGCGGCAGGGAGCCGCGGATCCACGTGCCCATGAAGCACATGGTCTGCGGCTGCAGCTGGTCGATGAAGATGAAGGAGCGGAGTGTGGCCATGTCCGTCAGGCCGCCAGCACGGCGTTGAGCTCTTCCAGGATGATGCGGCGAAGCTCGCGGCGCAGCGCGTCGGCGTCGGCCTCACCGGCGGCGCCGGTGGAGGCGACGAGGCGCGGCGGCGCGGACGGCTTCGGCAGGTCGAGCGGGTCGAGGCCGCGGAAGTCGCCGAACGTCTCGCTCGCCGCCTTGTTGTAGGCGACGCGGGCGAAGTGGACGAAGTGGTGCGGCGTCAGGTTGTCGCCGATCGAGGAGCCACCGGCGAAGCCCGTGCCGATCGTCATCGACGGGCCGAGATGGGTCTCGAAGCCCGAGGCGCCGAGCGAGCAGCCGGCGTTGACGGCGAAGCGCAGCGCCGGCACCGCGGCGGCAAAGGCGAGGATCGTCGCCTCGCGCTTGGAATGCACCCCGGCCGTGTGACCCTTGCCGCTGCGCCGCATCATTGAGCGGGCCGAGGCGATCGCCTGGTCGAGGCCGTCGACGCGGGCGAACGCCAGCACCGGGCAGAGCTTTTCACGGACGAGCTTTTCCTCCGGCTGCACCAGCGTCACCTGCGTGACGAGGATTTTGGCGCCGTTCGCCGAGAAGCCGGCCTCCTTGGCGATCAACGCCGCGTCCTTGCCGATCATCGCGGTGTTGAAGCCGTCGTCGCGGAACAGGAGCGCGCGGACCTTCTCCGTCTCGGCCGGCGTGCAGATGTGGGCGCCGGCGGCTTTCATCGCCGCGAGCAGCCGGTCGGCGATCGAGGCGTAGGCGAGCACGGTCGATTCGTTGGTGCAGAGGATCGAGTTGTCGAAGGACTTCGAGGCGACGATGCGCTTTGCGGCCTCCGTGACGTCGGCGGTGTCGTCGACCAGCACCGGGGCGTTGCCGGGGCCGACGCCCATCGCCGGGTTGCCGGAGCGGTAGGCGGCCTTGACGACCGCCGGTCCGCCGGTGGCGACGATGAGGTCGACGCGCTCGTCGCGCATCAAGGCCTCGATCAGCGGAATGGTCGGCTCCTCGATCACCTGGATGGCGCCGTCCGGCGCACCGGCGGCCTTCGCCGCCGCGGCGAGCACGTGGGCCGCCTCGGTGCAGACGCCCTTCGCACCCGGGTGGGGGCTCAGCACCACGGCATTGCGCGTCATCAGGGCGAGCAGCGTCTTGAAGTAGACGGTGGCGACGGGGTTGGTGACCGGGATCAGGGCGAAGACGACGCCGGCCGGGCGCGGCAGCTCGACGATCTTGCGCTCGGCGTCGATGCGCGGCGAGACGAAGTCCTCGCCGCGGTAGAGCGCGACGAGGCCGCGCGAACACGCCTCGTTCTTCATCACCTTGTGCTCGACGACGCCGTAGCCGGTCTCGCGGACGGCGGCTTCCGCAAAGGCGCGGGCCTTGGCGTGGCCGGCCTCTGCGACGGCATCGACGATCCTCTGGATCGCGGCGCGGTCCATCTGGGCGAGCCGGGAGGCGGCCCAGCGGGCGCGCCCGAGCAACATCCGGCCGCGCTCGAGAGCGGCGTCCGGCACCTTCATGAGAGGCTCGTTAGCGGCGTGCGGCATCGCGGGTCTCCGGATCGCCAGTCTCAGGCGGCCTTGCGGGCGGCGTGCATCAGTTCGCGGGCGCGCGGCATCGCCGCGTCGAAGCGGTCGAGGATCTCCTCGCAGAGATCGACGCTGAGCAGCACGCCCGGCTTGAACTGCAGCACGCGCTTGTCGAGGGAGGAGAAGATCGCCCAGACGCCGTGTTCGTAGAGCGCGCGCGACACGTGCACGGCACCTTCGGGGTGGTCGAACTCGAGGCCGAGCACGACGCCCTTCTGGCGGACGCCCGAGAAGATGTCGCCATGGCGGCGCATCATCTCGGCCATGCCATTGGCGAAGAACTCGGTGACGGCGGCGACGTTGGCGACCACGGCCGGGCGCTGCAGCATCTCCAGCACCTTCAGCGCGACGATGCAGCCGAGCTCGGCGCCGCCGGTGGTGGTGATGTGGGCGGCACCGTCGATGTTCAGCCAGTCGCCGCAGCGCTCGTCGACGACGGCGGCGCTGATCGGATAGAGGCCGCCGGAGAGGCCCTTGGCGGTGACGTAGATGTCCGGCTGCACGCCGTAGGACTGCCAGCCCCACATCTCGCCGGTGCGCATCAGCCCGGTCTGCACCTCGTCGGCGATGTAGATGGTGCCGTATTTCTGGCAGAGCGCCTTGCAGGCCGGCAGGTAGCCGTCATCAGGCATCGGGAAGCCGTAGGTGGCCGGGATCGTCTCGATGATGAGGGCGGCGACGTCGCGGCCGGAAAGCGCCCGCTCCATCGCGGCGAGATCGTTGAACGGCACCTGCTCGAACTCTTCCGGCCGGTCGGCGAGGAAGATCTTCGAGAAGCGGTCGTCGCCGGTCGCGACCGAGAGGCCGGAGTGGCCGTGGTAGCCCTTGTAGATCGACAGGATGCGGCGGCGCTTGGTGGCGAAGCGGGCGCTCTTGAGCGCGATCTCGACCGCCTCGGCCCCGCCGGCGCCGAACACCGCGTACTTCAGCCCCGGCGAGATCCCGACCAGTTCCTCCGCCAGCGCCGAGCGGGCGACCGACGGGAACCAGTGGTTGCCCATGTCGAAATAATCGAGCGCGTACTTCAGCGTCTCGACGAGCTCGGGGTGGCGGTGGCCGAAATTGTAGGTGCCGCCATTGAGGTGCAGGTCGATCAGCCGCCGGCCGCTCATGTCGTAGAGGAAGTAGCCCTCGCGCCGGTCGATGACGAGATCGACGCCGAGCTTCTGCCAGAACTTCGTCTTGTCGGGATTCCAGTAGCGGATCGCCGTGTCGAGGAGGTCCGCCTTCGACTCGTAGCGGAACAGGCCGTAGTCATACATCGGGCAACTCGCTGCTGGAAGCCAAGCGTAGAATGACCGTACTCCAACAAAAAAATGTTGTAAAGTGCACTTCTGCGTGGACATGCGACCGCGTTCGTCACAAGTTTGTTGGACTTCGGGCGGTGGGAGGCAGAATGCCGGGCATTGCGGTGAAGCGGACGGGGAAGGCCGGGCGGCAGGAGGTCATCCTCGCCGCGCTCCGGCGCGCGCCGGCGATGCGGGTGCACGAGCTCGCCGACTGGCTGACGGTGTCGCCGGAGACGATCCGGCGCGACCTCGCCGAACTCGACGAGCGCGGCCTGATCAGCCGCACCTATGGCGGCGCGGTGCGGCCCGTCACCTACGAGCCGGCCCTGACGGAGCGGCAGACCCTGATGGTGGAGGAGCGGCGCGCCATCGCGGCGGCGGCCGCCGACCGCATCGAGGCGACCGACATCCTGATGATCGGCGGCGGCGCCACGACGCTGCACTTCGCCCGCGAGCTCGCCGCCCGCGAGATGCCGCTCACCGTCATCACCCATGCCTTCTCGATCGCCATGGCGCTGTCGGCGAACCCGCGCATCGAGGTGCTGATGCTGCCGGGCAAGTACGACGGCCGCGAGGGGCTGATCCACGGCGCCGACACCATCGAGGCGCTCGCCCGCTTCCACGCCAACAAGGCGGTGCTCGGCGCGTCGGGGCTTTCGGACGAGGGCCCGAACGACGCCTCGATGGCGCCGGGCCTCGTCTACGGGGCGATGATGCGGCGCGCCGCCGAGACGCTGGTGCTGGCCGACCACGGCAAGTTCGGCCGGCCCTCGCTCGTCGTCTACGGCGCCTGGTCGGCGACGACGACGCTCGTCAGCGACCGCGCCCCCGACGGCGATCTCGCCGCCGCACTCGAGGAGGCGAGCGCGGCGGTGCTGGTCGGCTCGCCCGCCCCGTAGCCGAAGCCGGTTGACGGCTCCCGTCGTTCCCGTAGCGTCGCCGAATCGGGGTGCCACCGGGGGCCGCCCCGCGGGGGATGGCGCGGGCCGATGCCGACGGTGCCGAGGTCGAACGACCAGCTCGCGATGAAGCTGCAGCTGACCGCGGCGGCCCTCGGCTGCACCACCGGCAAGGAGCTGTGCGGCCGCTTCGCCGCGGTGAACCCCGCCACCGCCTTCACCGTCGAGAACGCCTACAAGTGGATGCGCGGCAAGGCGCGGCCGCGGCTCTCCAGCGTCTATGACGACTGGGCGGCGGTGCTCGGCCTTGGGCTGTCGCCGCAGTTCCTCGCCACCGCGAGCTTCGAGGCGCTGGCCGAGGCGCTGCGGCCGCATTTCTTCCTGAGCGAGGAGACGATCGCCGGCATCGCCGACGGCGCAGCCAGGATGGAGGCCGAGGCCGCACCGAGCGGGGCCTCCTGGCGCAGCGAGCACATCCTGGTCGGG
Organism: Pseudoxanthobacter soli DSM 19599; assembly: GCA_945898215.1. Classification (GTDB taxonomy): domain Bacteria; phylum Pseudomonadota; class Alphaproteobacteria; order Rhizobiales; family Segnochrobactraceae; genus CAMDHY01. The sequence goes on from CAMDHY010000052.1 coordinate 9,873, forward strand.
CGCTATCTCGCGATCTCGCCCGCCTGGGCGAGCACGCGGCACGGCAGCCTGATCGCCGGGCCGGTCGACATCACCGCGCGCCCAGGCGGGGCGCTGTCGCTCAGCTACCGCGAGCACCTGTTCGGCCAGACGGTGGAGATGAGCGGCCGCCTCGCCGTCGACGGCCGCACTGCCCAGTGCACCCTCACCTGCAGCTCCACCGGACGGCTGTTCTATTTCGCCCTGATCGTTCCGGCCCCGCCCGGCAGCCTCGTCGGCGGCCTGTTCTGCGGCAACGCCCTGCACGACCCGGACGCGCGGCCGACGGCCTGCCGGATCGTCTTCGTCCGCGACCGGGCGCTCGGGCCGGAGGCGCTGGAGGCGCGGGCCCGCTACATCGACGCCGACGCCACAGCGCTCGCGGCCGAACTCGCGGCCCTCGGCTACGGCGGGGCGGAGGTGGCGGCGGCGAGCCTGCTCGGCTTCCTCGCCGCCCCGGGCATGGGCCTGACGCTCGCCGCCGACACGGCCGAGGCGGGGGCGATCGGGATGGCGCTCGACCGGCTCATCGCCGGCTGAGGGCGAGGCGCACGACGGTGTTCGCGCACAGGAAATTGCCCGCTACGCCGACGCGCGGATCGGCTATCGTCCGCACCGCTGACGAGGATTCGGGGCCGGAATGACGGCAGACACGCGACCGGCGCTCTCCCCGGCGATGCAGGCGATCCTCTTCGCCGCCTCCGCCGGGCTCTGGTATTTCGCCATCGGCGACAACTATGACTGGTGGGCGCCGTGGCTGGCGCCGCTGCCGCTGCTGGTGCTCGCGTTTGGCAGCGGCGTCGCCGTCACGGCCTTCGCCGCATTCGCCGCCGTCGCCGCCGGGCTGGTGAACGTCTTCATCCACCACGGCTTCGCCCTCGAGAGCCAGAACGTCCTCGTCTATCTCGGCTACGGCATCGATCCCGTCACCTATGTCGGCCCGATCGTCGCCTATGCCGCCGCCGCGGCGGTCATCGTCGTGCTCGCCCGCTTCGTCACGCTCCGGCTACGGCACCCGGCGGCGCTCCTCGCCTTCCCGGCGCTGTGGACGGGCTACGAATACCTCGTCTTCCTCGCCCGCCGGGGCGATGCCGGCTTCAGCCTCGCCTACACGCAGGTCGAGATCCTGCCGCTCGTGCAGATCGCCGCCATCACCGGGCCGTGGGGCGTCGTCTTCCTGGTGATGATGGTGCCGGCCGGCCTCGCCACCGCGTGGCTGCTTCGGGACCGGCCGCGGCAGTCGGTTGTGTGCCTCGTTGTCCCGGCGGCCTGCGTCGGCCTCGCCTTCATCGGCGGCAGCCTGCGCCTCGGCGACACCGCCGGCGAGCGCCAGGCGGTTGTCGCCGTGGTGGCGCCGCCGACCGACGAGACCATCCTGGACGCGACCTCCGCGGCCGCCGTGGAGGCGGCGATCCAGGCCTACGAGGCACCGCTCGACGCGCTCGCCGGCAAGGGCGTCGAACTCGTCGTGCTGCCCGAGAAGCTCGCCGCGATCGGCCCGGATCTCGTCGACCGGGCGTTCTCACACTTCCAGTCGATCGCCGATCGCAACGGCTTGTCGGTCCTCGCCGGCTTCACCGAGACCGAGACCGGCGGCGGCGCCAAGAACACCGCGCGGCTGTTCGCGCCGGGCACCACGTCGCCGGTCGCCTACGTCAAGGAGTACCTGATCCCCGGGCTCGAGAGCCGCTACACCCCGGGCTCGACGCCGCTGGTGATGGCGGACCGCTCGGCGCCGTGGGGCGTCGCCATCTGCCACGACATGGATTTCCCGGCGAAGTGGCGCGGCTATTCCCGCCAGGGGGTCGGGCTGATGGCGGTGCCGGCGCTCGATTTCGACATCGACGCCTGGCACCACGCCCGCATCGCCATCTTCGCCGGCGTCGCCGGCGGCTTCGCGGTGGCCCGCAACGGCCAGTGGGGCATGCTGACGATCAGTGACGACCGCGGCCGGGTGCTGGCCGCCCAGCTCACCAGCCACACCGCGACGACGGCGATCCAGGCGACAGTGCCGGTCGGGCGCGGCAACACGCTCTACGCCCGCTTCGGCGACTGGTTCGCCATGCTGTCGCTGGCGGTGGCGATCCTGCTCATCGGCGCTGCCCTGATGGCGCGGCGCGAACAAGAAAAGGTTCGGGGGAAATCATGATCTGGATCGTCGCCGCGGTCGCGGCCATCGCCGGCTTCCTGTTCGGCTTCGACGAGGGCGTCATCGCCGGCGCGCTGGCGCCCCTGAAGCAGGACTTCACCATCTCGGCCACCGCAGAGGGCGTGATGACGGCCGCCGTGCCACTCGGCGCGCTGGTCGGCGCGCTCGCCGCCGGCTCACTCGCCGGCCCGATGGGCCGCCGCGGCGTGCTGCTCGCCGCCGCCGTGCTGTTTGTCCTCGGCGCCCTGTGGGCCGCACTCGCCGGCGACGTGTTCTCGCTGACGATGGCGCGGCTCGTCCTCGGCCTCGCCATCGGCTCGGCGGCGATGACGGCGCCGCTCTACATCGCCGAATGCGCGCCGGCCGAGAAGCGCGGCACGCTGGTGGCCGCCTACCAGCTCGCCATCACGCTGGGCATCCTCGGCGCCTACTTCGTCGACGACATCGTCATCATGCTGACGCCCGATAACCCGTCGGAGTCGTGGCGGTGGATGTTCGCCGCCGGCATCGTGCCGGCGGTGGCGCTCGGCGTCGGCATGGCGATGCTGACCGACACGCCGCGCTGGCTGATGCAGAAGGGCCGGCGCGACGAGGCGCGCCGCGTCGCCGCGAAGCTCGCGGAAGTTCCGGAGAACGACAGGGCGGTGGCGGCCGAGCTCGACGACATCGAGGCCCGGCTCGCCGAGGAGCGCCGCGGCCCCGGCGGGCCGTCGCTGCTGTCGCCGACAGTGCGGCCGGCGCTGATCGTGGCGATGGGGCTGTTCCTGCTGCAACAGCTCTCCGGCATCAACGCGGTGATCTACTTCGCACCGACCGTCTTCGGCCTGACCGGCTTCGACACCCACGCCGGCGCGATGCTCGCGACCGTCGGCATCGGCGTCGTCAATGTCGCGATGACCGTGGTCGGCATGATCATCATCGACCGCATCGGCCGCCGCTCGCTGCTCGTCATCGGCTTCATCGGCACGGCGGTGAGCCTCGCCGCGATCGCCGTGTCGGCCTCGAGCGGCAGCGGCGACCTCGGCTGGGTCGCCCTGATCGGCCTCGTCGTCTACATCTCGGCCTTCGCCATCAGCATCGGCCCGCTGCCGTGGATCATGATGGCGGAGGTGTTCCCGCTTTCCGTGCGCGGCCCCGGCATGGGCCTCGCCTCGGTGGCGAACTGGGGCTTCAACGCACTGGTCGTGTTCTCCTTCCCGGTGCTCTTGCAGGCGGTGGGGCTGTCGGTGGTGTTCGGCCTGTTCGCGATCGTCTGCGCCCTCGGCGTGTTCTTCACCCTGCGCTACGTGCCGGAGACCCGCGGCGCGAGCCTGGAAGACATCGAGGCCCACCTCACGAGCGGGCGACCGTTCGCGGCGTTCGGGCGGGCGTGAGGCCGAGAGGCGCCTCCCGCGGTCGTTGCCCTTGACGGCCGCGGGCCGGCCGGAGAAACAGGCGGCGCCGGAAGGGGCGCCGCCCATGAACAGCATCAACGTCATCGCACCCTACCGCCTGCACGGGATGTGGGTGTTCGACGATCCCGCGCGGGGACTGGTCCAGGAGCCGTTCGTCGGCGGTGCCGACACGATGATCGACAGGATCGTCGCCGGTCTCCGCGACGCCGCGAACGGCTTCGTCATGGTGTTCTCGTCGGACGCCTTCCCCGGCAGCCAGTACGAACTCGACTGGCGGCGGCCGGACAGCAGCGGCAACGTCTACTATTCGGCGGCGCTCGACGCCGAAGGCTGGCTCTGCCCGGCCCTGCTCAAATACTTCGAAGCCCCGCCGCCGAGGCTCTACGTGGCGGTGCGGGAGCGGGACGGCGCCCCCTGACGCCTCCGGTCAGCCCGCCCTGCCATCCGGACCGGCAGCCCGCTATGCTGGACGGTCGGGGTTGCCGCGGTCCGCTCGACCTGCCCGCCACGCCCCCGGCGACACCCCGCTCCACCGCCGAAAGGCGTGCACGAAGGAACTGGCGGTCGCGTAGTCCAGCGCGACGGCGATGTCGGTGATGCCGAGAGCACCGAGCATCAGAAACTCGCGCGCGGCCGCATAGCGCACCTCGTCCCTGATCGCCGCGAAGGTCGTGCCGTCCTGTCGAAGGCGGCGCCGCAGGGCGCGGGGGTGGACATCGAGCCGCCTCGCCACGTCTTCCATCCCCGCCTGCCCCATCAGCATTTGCGGACGCAGCAGATGCCGGACACGGCCGGCCATATCCCGCGACAACCCGACGGAACCAGACAGGAGCCGGGACAGCGCCTGATCGTGCAGGTCGCTATCGGCCGCAGGAAGCGGGAAGGCGAGGGTCGACCCCCGCAGCAGCAAGCCCGTCTGGTTCTGGCCGAAGCGGACCGGACAGCCGCCGAGACGCCGGTATGGGCTCGGATCGCCGGGCTGGGGCCGTGACAAGTGGATTTCCTCGGGCCCCTCGGCCCCGCCGGTGAGTTCGGCGATCAGATTGCAGCCGACGGCGAGTACAAGATCGTAGATCTGTGGCGAGATCACCGCCGTCGCATCGTAGACGCCATAGCCGAGAATGACGTCCTTCTGGGCCCGCATCACATAGACGGTTCCGCCGGTCGAATTGCTGCGCTGGAACGCGGCGAACTCGGCAATGGCGTCTCCGAGTGTGGCCGCGTGGCGAAGGACGCTGCCGAGGGGACCGAGCGCCGCCAATGTCTGCCGCTTGCCGAGCAACATGCCGATGTCGTTGCGGCCGCTGAGGCTGCAGGCCTTGTCGAGGACTGCAAGAAAGGCCGCGTAGGGGATGAAGGCATCCGGCCGCAGGTGCTCTGCCGAGACGCCGGTTCCGTCGAGCACCGCGTCGATCTCAATGCCGAGTTCGGCCAGCAAGGCTGGAAGCGGCAGCAGCGAGGCAGCGCGCTGCATGGCGACAGGCCTCAGTCCCTCCCCCACGCGCCCTGTCCTCAAATCGCAACCGACCGCCTGCGCGTTGCTCTACGCTGCTGCCGAGACGAAGTCGAGGTGACGGGGGGAAACAATGAAGACAACTCTGGCGTTTGCCGTCCATTTGCTTCTGGGGTTCGCGATCGCGGCGCCCGTTCTGCCGGCCAGCGCAGAAACCTACAAGATGACGACCGAGATCGCGCCGGGCGTGGCGACGCCGGATACGCTGCAGACCTCGATCGGCACGCTGAAGCTGAATGACGGATTTCCGACCGAGGAGACGACGGCGAAAATCTGGGACAATCTCGACCGTTCGCGGGCGTTGCAGGCCTATCTTCTTGCAATTCCGATCGTGAACCAGGCCGGCATGCGCGACACTCTTCTGACGTTCGGTCCGGTCAACGGAACAAACGTCATCTGGGAAGATCTCGTCGATCCGCGTACGGTCGAGCTGACGGCGAACGACAATACAATCTACAGCTTTATTTGGATCGACACCAAGGGCGGTCCGGTCGTCGTCAAGATCCCGCCGAAGGTGCTCGGGACGATCAACGATTTCTGGTACAAATGGGTAATCGATGTCGGCGTCACCGGGCCGGACAAGGGTGCGGGCGGGAAGTACCTGATCCTGCCGCCCGGCTACACCGATGATGTGCCGGATGGCTACCATGTCGTCCGCCCGACCACGTTCGGCATGTGGACGGTGTTCCGCTCGTTCCTCGTCGACGGCAAGACCGCGCCGAGTGTCGAGAGCGTAAAGAACAACCTCAAGATCTATCCCATGGCGCAGAAGGACGATCCATCGCCGGTCAAATTCGTGAACGCCTCCGGCATTCCGGCCAACTTCGTCATGCCGACGGACTATTCGTTCTGGGAATTGCTGAACACGGTGATCCAGGATGAGCCTCCGGAAGGGTCGGACCCGACCACGCTCGGCCTGTTCGCCTCGATCGGGATCGAGAAGGGCAAGCCCTTCGCGCCCGATGACCGGATGAAGGCGATCCTGACGGATGCCGCCAACATCGGGGCGGTGACGGCCCGTTCGCTGGCCTTGGATATCCGCGGTCGCGATGCGTTCTTCTTTCCGGACAGCAAGAGCAGCTGGCGGCTGCCGTTCTTCGGCGGCTACAGGTTCCAGTCGCAGCCGGGCGTGTCCAATCTCGACGGCGCGGCGTTCTACTACTTCTTCGCCACCGGGGTGACGCCCGCGATGGAAGAGAAGATGGTGGGGAAGGGCTCGCAGTATCCCTGGACGGCGCTCGATGCCGCCGGCGACCCCTTCGATGGCGGCAAGGCCTACCGGCTCACGCTGCCGAAGGACATCCCGGTCAAGGATTTCTGGTCGGTCATCGTCTACGACAACCAGACGCGGTCGATGCTGCAGACGAACCAGCCCGCTCCGAGTGTTTCGAGCCAGAGCAGCAAGGTGAAGGCCAACGCCGACGGCTCGGTCGACGTCTACTTCGGGCCGAAGGCACCGGACGGCCTGGAAAGCAACTGGGTCGAGACCATCCCCGGCAAGGGCTGGTTCATGATCCTGCGGCTCTACGGCCCGCTGGAGCCCTGGTTCGACGGAAGCTGGCGGCCCGGAGAGATCACGAAGGTCGAATAGGCACGCGGATCAGGACGCCCGTTCTGGCGGGTCAAGACGACGCCCGCCCCGATGTGGGGCGGGTGTCATGGGAGATGGAAAGGGGTCGGGACGAGCCGGCGCGCCGTCCCGTCAACAGCGTGCCTCGCGTATCAGGCGGCGGCGCGGGCGGCGCGGACGAGCGCCAGCGCTTCCGACGGCACGAGCCGGCCGTCGTAGAGGGCGCGTCCGGCGATGGCCCCTTCGAGGATCGCCGCCTCCGATGACAGCAACTGGCGCACGTCGTCCAGGCCGGCGAGGCCGCCGGAGGCGATCACCGGGATCGAGACCGCTCGGGCGAGGTCCAGCGTCGCCGAGAGGTTGAGACCCTTGAGCAGGCCGTCGCGGTCGATGTCGGTGTAGACGATCGCCGCGACGCCGGCGTCCTCGAAGGCGCGGGCGAGGTCGACGGCGGCCATCTCCGACGTCTCCGCCCAGCCCTCCACCGCCACCTTGCCGCCCTTGGCGTCGATGCCGACGACGACGCGGCCGGGGAAGGCGCGCGCCGCGCGCCGCACCAAGTCGGGATCGCGGACGGCGATGGTGCCGAGGATGACGCGGCGGACGCCGCGGGCAAGCCAGCCCTCGATCGCCGCCATGTCGCGGATGCCGCCGCCGAGCTGCACCGGCAGGCCGGTGGCGGCGAGGATGCCCTCCACCGCCGCGCCGTTGCGGCTCGCGCCGGCAAACGCGCCGTCGAGGTCGACGACATGCAGCCACGAAAAGCCGGCGTCCGCGAATTCGCGCGCCTGGGCGGCCGGATCGTCATTGAAGACGGTGGCGGACGCCATCTCGCCGCGCACGAGGCGGACGCAGCGGCCCTCTTTAAGGTCAATGGCGGGAAACAGGATCAAGGGCGCCACTTGAGGAAGTTGGAGATCAAGGCGAGCCCGAGGTGCTGGCTCTTCTCGGGATGGAACTGCGTGCCGACGAGGTTGTCGCGCGCCACCACCGCCGTCACCGGGCCGCCATAGTCTGTGGTCGCGACGACGTTGCCCGGGTCCGTGGCAGCGAGGTGGTAGGAGTGGACGAAATAGGCGTGCAGGCCGGCGGGGCCGGTGTCGATGGCGGCGAAGACCGGGTGGTCCCGGACGAGGGCCAGCGTGTTCCAGCCCATGTGCGGCACCTTCAGGGCCGGGTCGGAGGGCTCGATGCGCACGACGTCGCCGGGGATCCAGCCGAGACCCTCGGACGTCACGTATTCGAGGCCGCGCTCGGCCATCAGCTGCATGCCGACGCAGATGCCAAGGAACGGGGTGCCGCGCACCTCCACCGCCTCGCGCAGGGCCTCGACCATGCCCGGCACGGCGTCGAGGCCGGCGCGGCAGTCGGCGAAGGCGCCGACGCCCGGCAGCACGACGCGCTCGGCGCGCGCCACCACAGCGGGGTCGGCGGTGACGGCGATGGCGAGGTCGAGCCCCGCCTCGCGGGCGGCGCGTTCGAACGCCTTCTCGGCCGAGCGCAGGTTGCCCGAGCCGTAGTCGACGATGGCGACGCTCATCGCGATCGCTCCGAGGTGGGGAAGAGCCCGAGGACGTGGGCCTCGTCGCCCTCGTCGCGCGGGGATGCATAGACGCGCGGCACGGTCGATGGCGCCGTCGAGGTCCCGCGGGTCACGGCTGCCGAGGCGGGCGCGCCGCCCTCCCAGTCGGCGAAGAAGCGGCGCTCGCACTCGCTGCGGTCGGCCCCGGCGACGACACCGGCGAAGCGGAAGCGGCGGCGCTCCAGCGTCCAGCGGCGCAGGCTGCTGGCCTCGAAGCCCATCACCAGCGCGATCACCACGGCGGCGATCAGCGGCGCCGGCTCGCCCACGAGCGACGCGCCCCACTGCACGATGACGACGATGGCGATCCACAGCACGAGCACCAGCCACATCCGGTGCCAGAGCAGCCAGACGAACGGGATTAGCAACGCCGGCCACGAAAAGCCGTCGCGGACGAAGGTGACGCGCTCGGCGTCGCGCATCAGGTCGCCGGACGGCGGCGGCTCGTGAACGGTGAAGACGGCCATGATCGGTCCTCGTCCCGGCGGTCAGTCGCCGAGCCGGCCCTTCGTCGACGGAATCTCGCCGGCGGTGCGCGGGTCGACGGCGACGGCCATGCGCAAGGCACGCGCGACCGCCTTGAAGCAGCTCTCGGCGATGTGGTGGCTGTTCGCCCCGTAGAGCGTCTCGACGTGCAGCGTCAGCCCGGCGTTCATCGCGAAGGCGCGGAAGAACTCCTGCACCAGTTCGGTGTCGAAGCTGCCGATCTTCGGCGTCGAGAACGCCGTGTTGAACACCAGGAACGGCCGGCCGGACACGTCGATTGCGGCGCGCGTCAGCGCCTCGTCCATCGGCAGGTAGCTGTGGGCGTAGCGGACGATGCCGCGACGGTCGCCGAGCGCCCTCAGGATCGCCTGGCCGAGCGCGATGCCGACGTCCTCCACCGTGTGGTGGTCGTCGATGTGCAGGTCGCCCTTCGCCGTCACGCTCATGTCGATGAGCGAGTGGCGGGAGAGCTGGTCGAGCATGTGGTCGAAGAAGCCGACGCCGGTCGAGAAGCTGCCCTTCCCCGTGCCGTCGAGGTCGACGGTGACGGTGATCTCGGTCTCGTTCGTCCTGCGCTCGACGCGCGCCGTCCGCATCGTCCTCGTCGCTCCCGGTCGTGGAATGGCGCCGCTCCGGGTGACGTCCGGGGGCACGGGCCCGCCCTTCTAACAGAGGGGGCGGGGTGGTGAAAGCCGCTGCCGCGACGTGCGGACGGCCTCCGTGCCGAGCGCGTCGGCGCGCTTCTTTTCGAACGACACGGAACATCGGGGCGAGCGGCGGGTTGGACCGCGACAGACCCAGACGAAGGACGACCAGATGTTTCTCCGTGTCGACAAGCTGCAGATCGAACTCCCCGCCCCGAAGCGGCAGGACCCCAACGCCGGCGCCGCCCTGCAGGAACTCCTCGGCGGCAAGTACGGCGAGATGTCCACGCTGGGAAACTACATGTTCCAGAGCTTCAACTTCCGCAGCAAGGCGAAGCTCAGGCCGTTCTACAGCCTCGTCGCGGCCATCACCGCGGAAGAACTCGGCCACGTCGAGCTCGTCAGCAATGGCGTCGCCATGCTCAACAACGGCCCGGACACCGGCGCCGACGAGGAGGACGGCGGCGACATCTCCGGCGCCCCGTTCGAGGACATGAAGGACATCCGGCTCGCCGGCGGCTTCTTCTCGCACGCCGGTGGCGCGGTGCCGGTGAACAGCAACGGCGCCTCGTGGAACAACGACTTCATCACCACCACCGGCAACGTGGTGGCCGACCTGCTGCACAATTTCCACCTGGAGTGCGGCGCCCGCCTCCACAAGCTGCGCGTCTACGAGACCCTGACCGATCCGACCGGTCGCGAGGTCTGCGGCTATCTGCTGGTGCGCGGTTCCGTCCACGCCCACGCCTATGCGCTGGCGCTGAAGCAGATCACCGGCGTGGCGATCGAGAAGATGCTACCGACGCCGAACATCAACCTCGACAAGATCCCCGAGGCGCAGAAGTACCTCGCCGAGGGCAGCCACTGCCGGCTCTATACCTTCAGCCCGAAGGACTACCAGGAGATGTCGGGCATCTGGGGCAACGGCGAGTTGGCGCTCGCCGGTGACCCGCCGGGTGAGCTCGAGGTCGTCGAGGGCATGCCGGAGGGTGGCAAGATCCACCAGCTCGGCGGCGTACCCTCGGCCTTCACCCCCGACTACGCCCCGGAGGAGCTCTTCGAGGTGGCCCAGAAGCTGACGAAGAAGGCACGCTGAGGCCGGCTGATCGCAGGCTGATCGAAGCTCGCCGATCGAGCTTGGATGAAATCTCGGCCCGCTGCCCCACCCGGGCGGCGGGCCGAACTGTGTCGCCGCTTCCCGCCCGTCAGCGACCCGCCCGTCCGTGCGCCGGGGCGTCCCCGCCGAAAACCTCTGCGAAGCCGTGTTCCCCGCTCGGCGTGAAGGCGACGACACGGCCGGTTTCGCCGACCTTTAGCCAGCTCAATTCAGCCATTCGCGTCAGCAGCGCCGCCCCAAGGGAGCCGGCGAGATGGTGGCGGCGCTCGCTCCAGTCGAGACAGGCGCGGCAGAGCGGCCGACGCTTGCCCGCGAGTGGGCCGAGGTCGATGCCGAAATCGCAGAGGAAAGCGCGGCCGGCGGCGGTCGGAGCCAGGTCGCCGTCGCGTTCGGCGAGGACGCCGCGCCGGCGCAGGCCGTCGAGCAGGGCGACGCCGCGCTCGCCGGCGAGGTGGTCGTAGCAGAGGCGCGCGGCGCGCAGCGCCGGCTCCTTCGGACCCGGCCGCGTCCGCACGGCGCCGGTGCGGTCGGCGAGACCCATCAGACCCTCCAGCACCGCTGCGACGTCGCTGCCCGACAGCCGGAAATAGCGGTGGCGGCCCTGCTTCTCGACGCTGACGAGGCCGCCGGCCTCGAGCTTCGACAGGTGGCCGCTCGCCGTCGGCAGGCCGACGCCCGCCTCGCCGGCGAGTTCGCTCGCGGTCAGCGCGCGGCCGTCCATCAGGGCGGTCAGCATGTTGGCGCGGGCGGGGTCGCCGAGCAGGGCGGCGACGGCGGCGATGACGGGTCCATCCTTCATGGTTCGATCATGGCCGAACCATTTGCGTCCGGCAAGAACCTAGGGTGACGAGGTCGGGCCACCCCCGCCCGCGCCGGAGACGCCGCCATGACCACGCCCCGCACCAACGTCCGCCTCGGCCGCTCCGCCGCGGGTGATGGATTCTTCGGGAGGCTTCGCCGTCTCGGCGGAGGCGGGGGTATCGTTGGGAGGCTTCGCCGTGTCGGCGCGGGTGTTGGCTTCGTCGGGATGGTCCGCCGCCTCGCCGCCGCGGTGGTCGCCGGCGGTGCCCGCTTCGTCCGCATCCGCCGCAACCGCCGCGCCACCCTCGACCTCCTCGACCTCGATGCCGACCGCCTCGCCGACATCGGCCTCACCCGCGCCGACGTGCACGTCTCGCTGTTCGACCCCCGCACGCCGGACCCGACGGGGATGCTCGAGGCGTTCGCGGCGGAGCGGCGGCGCGCGGGGCGCCAGCGGGGGTGAGGGAGGTGGCTGCGGTGAGGTTGGGGGGCATTCGCCTGATGCTGCACACTCGGAGATCACTCTCGACGGCAGAACCCGCGGCGCCCCGCTCCCTACCCTCCCCCGCGAGGGGGGAGGATTAGCGCTGTGCATCTGGTCGTCCCTTCGCTCCCAATCTCGACGCGAAGCCTCCCCCCTCGCGGGGGAGGTGGCCGGCGAAGCCGGTCGAAGGGGGGGCCGCGGGTGGGACGGCAGCGGGCGCCGCGGGATCGGCATCCAAAGGGACCGCGAATTCGACGCTGCCGCGGCGTGCGGGCGAGGCTCCCGCGGGTGCCGGGGGTGCCGGGGCGTCGCCGTGTGTTAGTCTGGGCCGATCCGTCGCCCACCCACCGCCCCCGAGGACGCCGCCGCGATGTATCAGCCGGAGCACTTCCGCGAGGAGCGGCTCGAGGTCCAGCACGCGCTGATCCGCGCCCATCCGCTCGGGCTGCTGATCTCGCACGGCGCCGACGGCCTGTCGGCGAACCCGGTGCCGTTCCTGCTGCACGACGCCGACGAAACGGCGCCGCTCGGCACGCTGCGCGCCCACGTCGCCCGCGCCAATCCGCAGTGGCGGGACTTCGTCGACGGCGGACCGGGCGGCGAGGCGCTGGTCGTCTTCCAGGGCGCCGACACCTACGTGACGCCGTCCTGGTATGCGACGAAGCGGGAGACGGGGAAGGTCGTGCCGACCTGGAACTACGCCATCGTGCAGGCGCGCGGCCGGCCGCGCGTCGTCGAGGATGACGCCTGGCTCACCCGCCAGATCGAGGCGCTGACCGCCGAGCACGAGGGCGGCCGGCCGGTGCCGTGGGCGGTGTCGGATGCGCCGGCGCGCTATGTCGAGATGCAGCGGCGCGGCATCGTCGGGCTCGAGATCGCCATCGACCGCATCGACGGCAAGTGGAAGGTCAGCCAGAACCGGCCCGAGGCCGACCGGCGCGGCGTCGCCGAAGGCCTCGCGGCGGACGGCGGAGCGGGCGCCGCGATGGCAGGGCTCGTCGCCGCCTATGGCGGTCTCGACCGCGGCTGAGCGGCGGCACCGGGGTGACGGGCGGTCTGCCGCCCGGCGCCTCCCCCGCCGCTCGAACCGTCCTCCATCGCGGCCCTTCCGCCGCCATCCCCGTCGTGCATGGCTGTCCCGGCGGATGGGCCGATGCCACCGTCACGCGACAGGACTATCTTCAACATCGAAGACGTCGCCCGTCCGGGACGGCGTCCTGCAACGGGAGACCCCTCGATGATTTCCACCCGCAACTCGATCCACGACAACGCCCGCAAGGCCGCCATCGCCGCGCTCAGTGCCCGCATGTCGGACGCGATCGACCTCGGCCTCGCCATCAAGCAGGCGCACTGGAACGTCCGGGGGCCGCAGTTCATCGCCGTGCACGAGATGCTCGACACCCTGCGCGGCGAGATGGACGACCACGTCGACACCATGGCCGAGCGCATCTCGCAGCTCGCCGGATCGCCGCAGGGGACGCTGCAGGCTGTCGGCGGCGCGACGTCGCTGCCCGCCTACCCGCTCGACCTCAAGGGCATCGAGGCGCACCTGACGGCGCTGGCCGACCGCTACGGTGCGTTCGCCAACGCGGTCCGCAAGGACATCGACGCTGTCGACGATGCCGGCGACCCGACCTCGGCCGATGTGCTGACGCAGGTCTCCCGCGGCGTCGACAAGGCGCTGTGGTTCATCGAGGCGCACCTGCCCGCGAACGCCTGATCTGCCGGCGAACCGCCTGCCAGGCCGGGCGCCCCGGCGTCGCCGCCGATGCCGCTTCCCCCGCGCGGGGAAGCGGCGACGTCTCAGGTGACGTTGAAGGCGGCGATCGCCGCCATGTTGACGAGCTCGGAGTCCTTCGCGCCGAGCTGGACGATCTGCACCGGCTTGTCGAGGCCGACCACCAGCGGCCCGATCACCGTCGAGCCGCCGAGTTCGCGCAGCATGCCGGTGGCGATCGAGGCGGCGTCGGCCGAGGGCATCACCAGCACGTTGGCGGGGCCGGAGAGGCGCGCGAACGGATAGGCGGTGAGGAGTTCGGCGCTGAGAGCGGCGGTAGCCGACATCTCGCCGTCCACCTCGAAATCGATGCGGCGCTTGCCGAGGATCGCCATCGCCTCCTGGACGCGCCGGGCGCTGTCGGTCGGCGGCTGGCCGAAGGTGGCGCTGGCGAGCAGCGCGACGCGCGGCTCGTAGCCGAGCCGGCGGGCGACGTGGGCGGCCTCGACGGCGATCTCGGCGAGCTCTTCGGCCGTCGGCGTCTCGTGCACGGCGGTGTCGGCGACGAGCACCGTGCGGCCGCGCGCCAGCACCATCGACAGCCCGATCGGCCGGTGGCCCGGCTTGGCGTCGATGACGCGGCGCACGGCCTCAAGCGTCGAGGCGTAGTGGCGGGTCGAGCCGGTCACCATCGCGTCGGCGTCGCCGAGCGCCACCATCAGGGCGCCGAAATAGTTGCGGTCGGTGTTCACCAGCCGCTGGCAGTCGCGCAGCAGGAAGCCGCGGCGCTGCAGGCGGGCGAACAGGAACTCGGCATAGTCGCGGTTGCGGCTCGAGACGCGGGCGTTGGCGATCTCCATGCCCGGCTTGATCTCGACGCCGGCCGCCTTGGCGTTCGCCTCGACGATGTCCTGCCGGCCGATCAGGATGGCGGTGCCGAGGCCCTGGCTGACGAAGCTCGCGGCGGCGCGGATCGCCGCCTCCTCCTCGCCCTCGGCGAAGACGACGCGCTTCGGCTGCTGGCGCACCTTGGTGAAGACGCGCGCCAGCGTGCCGGCGACGGGGTCGCGCCGCGCCGAGAGTTGCTCGACATAGGCGGCCATGTCGACGATCGGCCGGCGGGCGACGCCGGTCTCCATCGCCGCCTTCGCCACCGCCGGCGGCACCACCGAGATGAGCCGCGGGTCGAACGGCGCCGGGATGATGTACTGCGGCCCGAAGCGCGGGCGATGGCCCTGGTAAGCCGCCGCCACCTCGTCCGGCACGTCCTCGCGGGCGAGCATGGCGAGCGCATGGGCGGCGGCGATCTTCATGGCGTCGTTGATCGTCGTCGCGCGCACGTCGAGCGCGCCGCGGAAGATGTAGGGGAAGCCGAGGACGTTGTTGACCTGGTTCGGATAGTCCGAGCGACCCGTCGCCATGATGGCGTCGTCGCGGACCGCCGCGACCTCTTCAGGGGCGATCTCCGGGTCCGGGTTCGCCATCGCGAAGATGATCGGGTTCGCCGCCATCGAGCGGACCATCTCGTCGGTCAGCGCGCCCTTCACCGAGACGCCGAAGAAGACGTCGGCGCCCTCCATGGCCTCCGCCAGCGTCCGCTTCTCGGTGGCGACGGCGTGGGCCGACTTCCACTGGTTCATGCCCTCGGTGCGGCCCTGGTAGACGACGCCCTTGGTGTCGCAGAGGATGACGTTGTCGTGCGGCATCCCGAGCGCCTTGATCAGCTCGATGCACGCGATGCCGGCGGAGCCGGCGCCGTTGCAGACGAGCTTCGTCGTCTTGAGATCCCGCCCGGTGAGATGCAGCGCGTTGAGGACGCCGGCGGCGGCGATGATCGCCGTGCCGTGCTGGTCGTCATGGAACACCGGGATGTCCATGATCTCGCGCAGGCGGCTCTCGATGATGAAGCAGTCCGGGGCGCGGATGTCCTCGAGGTTGATGCCGCCGAACGACGGCCCGAGGAAGCGCACGCAGTTGACGAACTCGTCGACGTTCTCGGTGTCGACCTCGAGGTCGATGGAATCGACGTCGGCGAAGCGCTTGAACAGCACCGCCTTGCCTTCCATCACGGGCTTGGCCGCCAGCGCGCCGAGGTTGCCGAGGCCGAGGATGGCGGTGCCGTTGGTGATGACGGCGACGAGGTTGCCGCGGATCGTGTAGTCGAAGGCGCGGCTCGGGTCCTCGGCGATGGCGCGCACCGGCACCGCGACGCCGGGCGAATAGGCGAGTGACAGGTCGCGCTGCGTCGCCATCGGCTTCGTCGCGACGATCTCGATCTTGCCCGGGCGTCCCATCTGGTGGAACTGCAGCGCCTCGCGGTCGGTGAAGGCCAGGCCGGGCCGCGTCGGGCCGTCACTCGCTGCCATCGGATGGGAACTCCTTGGGGGGGGCGGGCCCTGCCGGCCTCGGCTGATTTGAAGGGAGGCGACCTTATCCACGGCTCGATCCGCTCACAAGCGCCGCAGCCGTGAAACCGGCCTCTCACTCTGCTAGCGTCGCGCCCGATGCGACCCATGCCCGAAGATGCGCTGAGCCCAGACGCTCTGCCCCAGGATGCTCCGACCGCGAGCGCCTTCTCGCCGGGCGCTGCCGCCATCGGCCGGCCGACGCCGATGATGGAACAGTACATCGAGATCAAGGCGGCGAACCCCGACTGCCTGCTGTTCTACCGCATGGGCGACTTCTACGAGATGTTCTTCGACGACGCCGAGGTGGCGAGCCGGGCGCTCGGCATCGCGCTGACGAAGCGCGGCAAGCACCTCGGCGACGACATCCCGATGTGCGGCGTACCGATCCACGCCGCCGACGACTACCTGCAGAAGCTGATCGCGCTCGGCCACCGCGTCGCCGTCTGCGAGCAGCTGGAAGACCCCGCCGAGGCGAAGAAGCGCGGCGCGAAGTCGGTGGTGCGCCGCGACGTCGTCCGCCTGGTCACGCCCGGCACCATCACCGAGGAAAACCTGCTCGATGCCGGCCGGCCGAACTGGCTGGCGGCGCTGTCGCGGCTCGGCGGCAATGACGGCGCGCTCGGCCTCGCCTGGATCGACATCTCCACGGGCGCCTTCCGGGTCGGTGAGGTGTCGCCGGCGGCGCTGCCGGGCGAGCTCTACCGCATCGAGCCGCGCGAGCTGCTGGTGCCGGACGGGCTACTCGCCGACGTCGCGCTGGCGCCGCTGCTGCGGGCGCTGCCCGGCCGCAGCCCGGCGACTGCGGTGACGCCGCTGCCGCGCGTCCACTTCGACGGCGCAAGCGCGGCCGAGCGCATCGCCCGCTTCTACGGCGTCGCGACGCTCGATGGCTTCGGCGCCTTCACGCGCTGCGAGCTGTCGGCCGCCGCCGCGGCGCTGTCCTATGTGGAGCGCACGCAGATCGGCGCGCGGCCGCCGCTCGACGCGCCGCGCCGGGAGACCGCCGGCGCCGCGATGGCGATCGACGCGGCGACGCGGTCGAGCCTCGAGATCACCCGCACGCAAAGCGGCGAGCGCGCCGGATCGCTGTTTGCAGCCGTCGACCGCACCGTCACCGGCGGCGGCGCGCGGCTACTCGCCGAGCGGCTGTCGAGCCCCCTCAGCGACCCGGTCGAGATCAGCCATCGCCACGACGCCGTCGCCTGGCTCCTCGCTGAGGCAGACCGCCGCGCCACCCTGCGCGACGATCTCGCCAGTGCCCCGGACATCGCCCGCGCGCTGTCGCGCCTCGCCCTCGAGCGCGGCGGCCCGCGCGACCTCGGCGCCGTCGCCGCCGGGCTTTCCGCCGCTGCCGAGATCGCCGCGACTCTCGACGCCGCCGGCGCGCCACAGGAGATCGCGGACGCGCGGGCAGCTCTCATTGCCCTGCCTGAGACGCTGTCCGCGGCACTCGCGGATGCCCTCTCCGACAGCCTGCCGCACCTGAAGCGCGATGGCGGCTTCGTCCGTGCCGGCCACCGCGAAGACCTCGACGAGGCCCGGGCGCTCCGCGACGAGAGCCGCCAGGTGATCGCCCGCCTGCAGGGGACCTACGCCGAGGAGACCGGCATCCGGGCGCTGAAGATCCGCCACAACGCCGTGCTCGGCTGGTTCGTCGAGACGCCGCAGGCGCACGGCGAGAAGCTGCTATCAGCCCCCCTCGGCTCGCACCGCTTCGTCCACCGCCAGACGATGGCCGGCGCCGTGCGCTTCACCACGCCGGAACTCGCCGAGCTCGAGCAGAAGATCGCCGGCGCCGCCGAGCGGGCTCTCGCCATCGAGCTGACGGTGTTTACGGCCCTCGTCGAGGCCGTGGTGGCGGCGTCCGAGGCGCTGAAGCGGGCGGCGGCGGCACTTGCCGCCCTCGACGTCGCCGCAGCGCTCGCCGAACTCGCCGAGCGCGAGCGCTGGACGCGGCCGGTGGTCGACCGCTCCCTCGCCTTCCGGGTCGCCGGCGGGCGCCACCCGGTGGTGGAGGCCGCACTCCGCCGCGAGGCGGCCGACCCGTTCGTGCCCAACGACGCCGACCTCGGCCCGCCGGCCGGCGAGGCGCACGGCCGGCTCGTCATCGTCACCGGGCCGAACATGGGCGGCAAGTCGACCTACCTGCGCCAGAACGCGCTGATCGCCGTGCTCGCCCAGGCCGGCTCCTACGTGCCGGCGGCAGACGCCCACATCGGCGTCGTCGACCGGCTGTTCAGCCGTGTCGGCGCCGCCGACGACCTCGCCCGCGGCCGCTCCACCTTCATGGTCGAGATGGTCGAGACGGCGGCGATCCTCAACCTCGCCACCGAGCGCTCGCTCGTCGTGCTCGACGAGATCGGCCGCGGCACCGCCACCTATGACGGGCTGTCGATCGCCTGGGCGGCGATCGAGCACCTGCACGGCGTCAACCGCTGCCGCACGCTGTTTGCCACCCACTATCACGAGCTCACCGCGCTCGCCGGGCGGCTCGCGCGCGTCGCCAACGCCACGGTGAAGGTGAAGGAGTGGAAGGGCGACGTCGTCTTCCTGCACGAGATCGTGCCGGGCGCCGCCGACCGCTCCTACGGCATCCAGGTCGCCCGCCTCGCCGGCCTGCCGGCGCCAGTGATCGCGCGCGCCAAGGCTGTGCTGGCGCGGCTCG